>CAIKJM010000261.1 GCA_903827735.1 uncultured Rhodanobacter sp.
CACGGTGTTCGCCAAAATGTCGCCGCTGCAGAAGGCGCGCGTGGTGAAGTCGCTGCAGCGCATGGGCCACACGGTCGGCTTTCTCGGCGACGGCATCAACGACGCGCCGGCGCTGCGTGAAGCCGACGTCGGCATCTCGGTGGATACCGCCACCGACATTGCCAAGGAGTCGGCCGACATCATCCTGCTGGAAAAGAATCTGATGGTGCTGGAGGAGGGCGTGATCGAAGGGCGCGTGACCTTTGGCAACATCATCAAATACATCAAGATGACCGCCAGCTCGAACTTCGGCAACATGTTCAGCGTACTGATCGCCAGCGCGTTCCTGCCGTTCCTGCCGATGCTGCCGCTGCAGCTGCTGGTGCTCGATCTGCTGTATCACACCTCGCAGCTGTCGATTCCGTTCGACCGCATGGACGAGGAATACCTGCGCAAGCCGCGCAAGTGGGACGCCAGCGATATCGGCCGCTTCATGGTGTGGATCGGTCCGGTCAGCTCGATCTTCGATATCACCACCTTCCTGCTGCTGTGGCACGTGTTCGGCGCCAACTCGCCGGCGCATCAGGCGTTCTTCCAGACCGGTTGGTTCGTCGAAAGCCTGCTTACGCAGACCATGATTGTGCACATGATCCGCACGCGCAAAATTCCGTTCCTGCAGAGCGTCGCTGCGGCTCCCGTGCTGGCGTTGACCGCCGCGGCCATGCTGGTCGGCATCGCGCTGCCGTTCACCGCGCTGGGTGCGAAGTTCAACATGGTGGCGATGCCGGCGGTGTTTTTCGGCTGGGTGGCGCTGACGGTATTCACGTATTGCGTGCTGACCCAACTGGTCAAGCTCATCTACATCCGTCGCTACAGCCGCTGGCTGTAATAGCCGCAGCCTTAGGTGCTGCGGCTGTGTGAAATGAAAACCAGGCGTGGTCGCATGATCGGTATCGCAGCGACCGCGCGTTTATCCGCTCGCGTAGTTCACGCACGGAGACTTGTGCCATGAACGGAACCCTGATCCTGCTCGACATCGCAGGCTACGTCGCCCTGCTCCTGTGGGGCACCCATATGGTCACCAGCGGCGTACTGCGCGGTTACGGCAGTGCCTTGCGCCGCTGGCTGGGCCGCTACCTGAGTTACCGCCCGGCGGCGTTTTGTTTCGGTATGGGCGTCACGGCGCTGCTGCAAAGCAGTACCGCCACCGGCATGATGGCCATGTCCTTCGCGGCCAGTGGCTTCCTCGGACTGGCGCCGGGCCTGGCGGTGATGCTCGGTGCCAACGTCGGCAGCACGCTGGTAGTGCAGCTGCTTTCGTTCGATATCGCGCTGGTGGCGCCGGTGCTGGTGCTGATCGGTTTTGTGGTTCACCGCCGCAGCGACGACGCGCGCTACGAAAACATCGGCCGGGTGGCGATCGGGCTCGGTCTGATGCTGCTGGCTCTGCATCTGCTGGTGGTGTCGCTGGCCCCGGTAGAGAACGCCTCGGCGCTGCACGCCGTGCTGCAGGCGCTGGCCGACCAGCCGCTGCTGGCCGTGCTGGTGGCCGCCGTGCTCACTTGGGCATGTCATTCGAGTGTAGCGGTGGTACTGCTGATCGTTTCGCTGGCCACCACCCATGTCGTCGATGCACAGGGAGCGCTGGCGCTGGTGCTGGGTGCGAACGTCGGCGGCGCGCTGCCGGCGTTGTTCGATGCAAATGGCAATGTGGCCAAACGGCTGCCGCTGGGCAATACGCTGGTGCGGGTATTCGGCTGCCTGCTCTGTCTGCCGCTGCTGCATCCGCTGATGCTGTTGCTGGCACCGCTCGGCGATACGCCAGCCCGCCTGGCGGTGAATTTCCATACCGCTTTCAATCTGGTGCTGGCGCTGATCTTCATTGCGCCGGTGGAGAGCTTTTCGCGCTTGCTGATCCGACTGTTGCCGGAACCGCCGAAGCCGGCCGACGCCGGCGTGCCGCAGTACCTGGACGAGGGCGCGCTGGATAGCGCCAGCGTGGCGCTGGCCAACGCCGCGCGCGAGTCGATGCGCATGGCTGACATGGTCGAAAACATGCTCAAGGGCTTGGTCGAGGTGTTCGGTAAGGACGACCGTCAGCGCGCGGCCGCCATCAGCCGTATGGACCCGACGCTGGATCGTCTCGGTGTGGCCATTCGTGAGTACCTGGCCGGCCTCGGCGGCGAAGCCTTGAATGAAGAAGATACCGAGCGTGCGCAGGAGATTCTGACCTTCGTCATCAATATCGAGCATATCGGTGATATCACTGCCAACAATCTGATGGAATTTGCGGCGAAGAAGGCGCAGCGGGGGCAGGATTTTTCAGCGGACGATATTCAGGATCTGGCAGTCATGCAGGCCCACGTCATGGAAAGTCTGCGATTGGGCATGGCGGTGTTTTTGCGCAGCGATCTGCGCGCGGCGCAGCAGCTGTTTGCGCGCAAAGAGGTGCTGTGGCGGTTGGAGAACGAGATTTCCGAGCGCCATATCCGCGCCCTGCGCGAGCGTCGCGACGAGGGCGGTGCAGGCGACGTCTATCTGCGGATATTGCGCGATCTGAAGCGCATCCACTCGCATCTGGCGGCGCTGGCTTACCCCGTACTCGAACATGCCGGCCTGCTGCAGGATCGCTTGATTCGCGACGCGGTAGCAGCGCCCGCACTGCCCTGACGATCCATCCCATCAAGAAGGAGAGCACCCGCCTTGGACCCTGATTCTAGACGTCGATCAGTCAACAGCCGATACATCCAGACAAAAATAGTGCCGTCGTTCTAACGCCGCCACCGCGCGCACTCCGCCCTGGAGTGCCGCCCGGACGCGGCGGCCGTCGACGGTCAGACCGCGGTCCGGGATGCGCCCGGCAGCTCGTTCGAGCTGCCCGTTTTCCCTGCCGTACCCGCGCCGCTTCGACTGCCTAGCCGTTGCCCGCACGAGCCCGCTGCATGAAGGGGAAGCCTGTGTGCTTTCAAACCGATAAAAATTTGCTCCGCCGTTTCGCTGCCATCACTGCCATCGCGTTGGTCGCTTCGCTGACGGCCTGTTCGGAATCGCCCAAGGAAACGCCGCCTGAACCGGCCGTCGTCGACGATCACGGCCTGCTGCGCATACCCGAGCATTCGCCGCTGCGCTCGCGCCTGCAGGTGCAGACGGTCGAGCTGCGCGCGGTGCCGCATACGCTGACCGCGCCGGCGATGGTCGAGGCCGACCCTGCGCGCACGGCCAACATCCTGCCCCCGCTGTCGGGCAAGATCGCCGCGCTGAAAGTCGGACTGGGCGACACCGTGCACCG
>CAIKJM010000262.1 GCA_903827735.1 uncultured Rhodanobacter sp.
TCTGATTGCCGTCGCCATCGAACTGGCTGCCTTGATCGTCGAAACCGTGGCTGGATTCGTGACCGATCACGGCACCGATGCCGCCGTAGTTGATCGCGTCGTCGGCCTTGGCGTCGAAGAAGGGCGGCTGCAGGATTGCGGCCGGGAAGTTGATCGTGTTGTCGCTCGGGTTGTAGTACGCGTTGACCGTCTGCGGAGTCATGCCCCATTCCTTGCGGTCGGTCGGCTTGCCGATCTTGGCGATGTCGTAGTCGTAGTTGAACTTGCCGGCGGCCAGAATATTGGCGTAGTAGTTGTCCGGCTTGATGTCGAGGCCGGACCAGTCGCGCCATTTGTCGGGGTAGCCGATCTTCGGCAGGAACTTGTTCCACTTGTCGATCGCCTTGGCCTTGGTGTCGGCGCTCATCCAGTCGAGGTTCTCGATGCGCGCTTTCAGCGCGTTGCGGATGTTGGTCACCAGCTCTTCGGCGCGCTGCTTGGCTTCGGGAGTGAACTCCTTGGCGACATACAGCTGACCCAGCGCTTCGCCCATGCTGGCGTTGACGGCGCCTAGCACGCGCTTCCACTGCGGCTTCTGCTGCGGCTGGCCGGCCAGGGTGGTGCCATTGAAGGCGAACTTGTTGTCCTGGAAATTCTTGCTCAGATACGGCGACGCATCATCGATTGCATGGAAGCGCAGATACGCCTGCCACTGGTCGACCGGGGTGCTGGCCAGCATCTTGTCGAACTGGGCGAAGAACTTCGGCTGGGACAGCGAGAAGCCTTTGTCGATCTTCACGCCCTGGGCGTCGAAAAATTTCTCCCAGCTGAAATGCGGGGTGACCTTGTCGGCTTCTTTTACCGTGACGAAGTGGTATTCGTTCTTGATATCGCGCTCTTCCACCGGCGACAGCGAGGCAGCGGCCAGCGCGGTTTCAAACTTCAGAACGTCGTCGGCCTGCTTCTTCGCGTCGGCTTCGGCCACGCCGGTCAGCTCAAGCGACTTGGCGATGTAGGCCACGTAAGCGTCGCGGATATCCTTGTATTCCGGCTTGGTGTAGTAGTCCTTGGTCGGCAGACCCAGGCCCGCCTCGTTGGCGAAGCCGATCTGCGTGTCGGCGTGCTTGAAGTCGCCGCTGGCGCCGAACTGAAATACCTGCATATCGCCGTCGGCATAGCTCTTGGTGATGAAATTGGCCACGTCGGTGCCAGTCTTCAGGTCAGCAATCGCATCGAGCTTGGGCTTGATTGGATCGAAGCCGTTCTTCTCGATGGTCGCCTCGTCCATACCGGAGTGATAGAGCCAGCCGATCTTCTGTTCAATCGAACCGGCCTTGGCGCTGTCGGCATTCTTGGCGGCGTCATCGACAATCTCGTGCTGGGTCTTCAGGCTCTTCTCATTGAGAATGTTGAAAGCACCCCAGCTGCTCTGATCGGCCGGAATCGGGTTAGCGGCGATCCACTTGGCATTGACGAAGCCGTTGAAGTCCGCGCAGGCCTTGAGGCTGGGATCGAGTTCGCTGACGTCGAAAATGCTTGCCGTAGCCGCTGTCGCTGCCGCCGCCGGTGCAGCGCTAGCGCTCGGTGCCGGTGCTGATGCCGCTGCAGTGGACGCTGGGGCAGGTGCTGGGGCAGCGGCCTGCTCGTCGCTCTTGCCGCAAGCGGTCAGTGACAGGGCCAGGCTCACGGCCAGCGCCAGGGGCTTCAAATACTGCTTCGTCATGGATTTCCCTCTGTGATTGATATCGCCCGTCGGGCGAATAGCGTGGTAATGCTTTGGCGGCGGGTTGCCGGATGCCCCGCAAAATGCAGCCGCACCTGTCGACGCTAGGTCATACGTCATGGGTGAGACAGTGTCAAAGGTCAGGGGTGAGTGCGAGCTTGTTAAAAGCGTGTTTCGAAGGTTGTAACAGCACCATCGATACGACGGCGAGCATGCGCGGAGTGTCGAGATCGGAGGTTCGATTTATCGGCACATATTCTTCATGCCAATGATCGGGGCACGCTAGTGCGCTGAAGTGGTGAGCTCCAAAGCCTGTGCCCCATTGAGCCGAAGTACCGGGTACGTGCCAACGTGCTGCACGGCATACCAGGGCGAGCGTTCGTAGAAAAAGCTCAGTCGAGCGTTGGCGTCCGCCGCGAATGCTGGATCATCTTGCAGCTTTTTATCGAACTCCGTTTTCAGCGCTGGATCCTTGACCAGCATCTCGCGCGCCAGTTTTTCCAGCACGCGCGGCTCTCCGTATTCCTTCTGCTCGAATATCGCGTTGAGGAAACCCCACTGCAGCAGCGAATCGGGCGCCTGCGGCTCCAGCAGGTTGATCGCGACATTCGCGGCGCGCTGATCCATCGGCACGATGACCGAGCCGGCTGGCAACGTGACGTCGCGCGCGACGGTGTTAAGCGCGAAATCGCGCAGCATCAGATGGCCTTCGAACGGTTGGTTCGACCACTTCGGTCGATCGAGCCGGTAGCCCTCGGCGTGGATGGTCACCGCATAATCGAGTCGCCGATAGCGGATGCCGTGCGCGTCGAGCTTGTCGATCATCGCGGTCCACTGCGCCGGTATCGCATAGGCGGCCGGCGGCGTGATGGAAAGCTCGGGCAGCAGTCCGTTCCAATTCTCGATGGCATAGGTTTTGGGCTTGCTCGGGTCGTAGCGGATCCAGTCGCTGTCGGAGATGTCGCTGTGCGTGAGGGTGAACGCATAGCCTTTTAGCGTGAACGGCATGGACTGTGGATCGGCCTTGAAGGTGATCGGGACGCTGGCCTGCGCATCGTGCGCACGCGCGATGACGTTGGCATCCGCCTTGGCTGTGGCGGCGAGCAGCGTGGCCGAGTGCTGGTTGACCTGTTCCAGCACCAGCTCGACCAGATCGACGGTGGCCTGAACGCGCGTCTGATAACTCTTCAGCATGTGCGTTTCGATCAGCAGGGCTGGGCGGTTTTGCAGCGCCGCGTAGCCGGTGGAAAAGCGCGGGCCGGAACCGAAATTCTCGATGCCTTTACGCGGATCGCGGCCGTCTTTGAATTCCAGATAGATCGAGGCGAGATGGCCGCGCTTTTCGTACGCCGGTATCGCGTGATCGACGATGGCGTCGTGCTGCCAGGCGCTGACGGCCGGATCGAGCTTGTGCGGGTCCTCGCTATACCAGGTGAGGTCGTACTGGTAATCGGCGCCGTCGGTGGTGTGTACATCGATCAGAAAATCCGGCAGCCAGGCCTGCCACAGCTTCAGCCACGCCAGCATTTCCGGCGTGTCGGCCTTGATGTAATCCCGGTTGAGGTTGAGATACTGCGACTGGGCGCGAAAACCCATGCTGGCCGGGCCGTTCTGGTTGATGCGGTTGTACGGCGTCGAGTTCTCGTGGCCGTCGACGTTGAACACAGGGATATAGACCAGCACCAGGTGATCGAGCAGATGCGGATAGTTGTGCGTGATGGCGATATCGCGCAGCAGGATCAGGCCCGCATCCTTGCCCTCGATTTCTCCGGGATGAATCCCCGCCTGCACCAGCACTACCGGCTTGCCGGCCTTGCGCGCCGCTACAGGATCGAAGCTGCCCTCGCTGCTGGCGATGACGGCCACCATCGGCCGGCCCTCGGGCGTGGTGCCGAAGGTTTGCAGATGGATGACGCCGGGCGCCGCCTGCTGCAGCCGCTGTAGGTAGGCGAGCGTGTCCGCGTAGTTGGGCGTGCTGCGGAAATGGGACGCTTCGGCGGGCGTGATCCAGTCGTTGGCGCTGGAGGCCTTCGCCCGCGCGGTCAGGCCCATGCCCGCCAGTAGAGTTGAAAGGATCAGCAGGCGTGCTCGCCGACTCATGGGCGATCTCCGTCAATGCGATCGGCTAGCGCCACCGGCGACGCGGGCAGCGTATCGGGCGCCACCGCGCCGCCGGAAATAATGAAGGCCATCGCCTGATCCATCGTCCAGTCGGTTGGCGTCAGCTCGTCCAACGGCACCACCACCAAATAGCCGCCGGTTGGGTTAGGCGTGGTCGGGATGAACACCGAGGCCATTTCGCGGCTGCCGCCGTCCTCGTGCATGACGCGAGTGACGAACCCCACGACCTTCATTCCTCGCCGGGGAAACTCCACCAGCACTACTCGCTGCACGCCGGAGGGCTTGTTCTGCAGCACAGCCATCAGTTTCTTGGTGCCGCCGTAAATGGTCTGCACGACCGGGATGCGTGCCAGCAGGCCGTCGAAGGCGGTGATAAAGCGCTGGCCGATCACGCGGTTGGCGACAAAGCCCAGCAAATAAAGCGCGGCCAGGGTGATCAGCAGCGCGATGATGAAAACCAGCCAGTCGGCGTTGAGGGCGTTGGCCGCCCTCGGCGCGACCAGCGCCAAGGCGCCGAGTAGAGCAGTGACCATCGGCGCACCAATGCCGGCGAGCAGACCAAGCACGAATTTGAAGACTAGCCAGGTCACCCACAGCGGAATAAAGGTCAGCAGGCCGGTGATCAGGTAGCGTTTGACGCGCAGAGGGGGCATTGAAAGATTCTGTTGGGCGAAGACGCCATCATTGTAGGGGAGCTGCGCGCGCCGTAACGGCTGATGGTTCGATCGTGATCAATCGCTTTCATCGTGCGGCGAACCGGTGCGCGTTCGATAGGCCTAGCGCGTGCTGTGATTTTTTCTGCGCCCGTGCGAATCATGGATGGAACCTTGGGAAAACGCGTCGATGACGGCCAGCCACCACCAGCAACGCTTCGAACATCTGCTGCAGCAGCATCGCGGTGTCGTGTTCAAGGTCGCTGCGCTTTACAGCCGCAGCGTGGCCGATCGCGATGATCTGATGCAGGAAATCAGCGCGCAGCTGTGGCGCTCGTTCGGCAGTTACGACGAGGCGCGGGCAAAGTTTTCCACCTGGATGTATCGCATCGCGTTGAACGTCGCCATTTCGCAGGCACGCCGCGCGCGCTGGTCCGACGGCGAACGTTTCGAGCCGCTGGAGGCACGACATCTGGAAACGGTCGGCGGCGGCGAATCGATCGCCGAACCCGACGAGCGGCTGACCACGTTGTATGCCTTTATTGGCCAGCTCGATGAACTCAATCGCGCGCTGATCCTGCTGTATCTCGAAGATCGCAGCTACGTCGATATCGCCGAGATTCTCGGCATCAGCGAAACCAATGTGGCGACCAAGATCAGCCGCATCAAACACACGCTGCGCGGGCAAATGACCGGCGCGGCGACAACCGGAGCATGACCATGGAACTCGACGAGATGAAACTGGCCTGGCAGACGTTGAATCGTCAACTCGAAAAGCAGCATGCGCTGGGCTTGCGGCTATTCAAGGACTCAACGCTCGACAAGGCGCGAAAGGGACTACGGCCGTTGATCTTCGGACAATGGATTCAGATGGCTATCGGTTTGGTATTGGCCATCGCGGCTGGGGCATTTTGGGCAACGCGTTTGCACATCACGCACCTGCTGATCTGCGGTTTGGTGGTGCATGCGTATGGGCTGATGCTTGTCGCGTTTGCCGCGCGAAATCTTTATCTCATGCACCGCATCGACTACGCCGAACCGGTGATGATGATCCAGAGCCGTCTGGCGGATCTGCGCGCGTGGAAATATCGTGTCGAGACCCCCTTCCACGCGGTGCTCGGCTGCTTTATCTGGATCCCGGCGACGTGGATGAATCTTGCCTGGCACGGTATCGATCCTTGGACACAGAAGGGGTCCTTCATCTACTGGGCGTTATCAAGCAGCTGCGTCGGGCTTGTTCTGGTGGTGCTCGTGATCTGGCTCATGCGTCGCATGGGATACGCCCATGTGATAGAAAACCAAGCAGTAGGCCGTAGTGTGCGAAGAATGGACAAATTCCTGGATGAAATTGTCCGTTTCGAGCGGGAGTGATGCCGCGTGATGGGAGCGGCGTCGTTCACTTCACTATCTGGGATCAACGTGCCCTGGGCTTCAGCCGCACATAAACCTGCTTGCGCACGCGTGCGATGACTTCGCCCGACGCCGTGACCACATCGGTTTCGAACCAGTGCAGCACTTTGCCGCCGCTGGCGGCAGCGGCGCGCAGCTGATCGACGACGGCAGGATCAAGCTTGAAGTGCGCGTAGACGTTCTCGCGACCGGGCGCGACAAAATCGATAGCGCCGGCCTTGTCCCAGACGATGTAGTCGCTGCCCAGCTGGTGCATCACCAGCAGCATCCAGAACGGATCGGTCATGGCGAACAGGTTGCCGCCGAACTGGCTTCGTACGTAGTTCCGGTTCCACGGTCGCAGGCGCAGCACGACCCTGGCTTCGCTGTAATCAGGGCTGATGCTCTGCACGCGAATGCTGTTGAACAGAAATGGCGGCCACAGGTTCATCGCGTGGCGGAAGGTGGAGGCTTTCATGCGCGGCGTTAAAAAAGCAGCGAAGCCATCTTGCGGCGGTAGCGGCCGACCAGTTCGGCGTCATCGAGCGTGGCAAACGCGGCAAGCAGGCGCTTTTTCGCATGGTTGTCGTTCCACTCGCGGTCGCCCCTGAGGATGAGCAGAAATTCGTCAAGACCGGAGGCGGGGTCGTCTTCCAGCAGCAGGCGCACGCCGAGCAAGTCGTGCGCGGCCCAGTCGCTGGCATCGGTCGCGACGCGCTGACGCAGTTCGGCTAGCGAGGGAGCCCCTTCCAGCGCACGAGCCAGATCCAGCTGGCTGCGCAGGCGCAGCGCCCGCGCATCGATGGCGAGGTTGGCCGGCAGGGCGGTGAGTTCGGCTTCGGCGGCATCCGCCTGGCCGCCGCGCATCAGCGCCAGCGCCAGTTCGAGCTTCAGTTCGGATTTGGACGGCTCGGCCTCAATGGCCTGCTGCAGTCGGGCAATCGCCTGTTCGGGGGTTTCCAGCGAGGCCTCATCGACGGCGTCGGGCTCCGGTTCGGCTTCAAGCGGCTGCACGTGGCGCGACAGGAATTCGCGCAGCTGGCTTTCCGGCAGGGCACCGGCGAAGCCGTCAAGCACCTGGCCGTCCTTCACCAGCATCACCGTGGGGATGCTGCGGATGCCGAACATGCCGGCCAGCTCCTGCTGCGCCTCCACGTCGACCTTGCCAAGCCGGAACGCGCCGTTGTATTCGGCGGCAAGCTTCTCCAGCATCGGGCCCAGCGTTTTGCACGGTTCGCACCATTCGGCCCAGAAATCCACCAGCACGGGCGTGCTCATGGAGGCCTGCAGCACCTCGGCTTCGAAGCCTTGCTGGGTTATCTCGAAGACGTGGGAAGCGGCGGTTTTTTCAGTCACAGAATTTTCCATCGGGGTAGATACAGTGCGATCCGGTGTTTGCCAAATCGGGGCAGGTGCCAGCATATCAAGCCTGTAAGCGGTTCCCGACGTTCAGCGCCGGGGCCGCAGATTTGCGAGAATCCATCCACCGGCCACATCCGAGCAAACCCTACAACCGCAATGAGCACCACGTCACTGGAAGCGCTGCAGATCTGCGAAGAGTGCGATACGGTCCACCGTCGTCGCGCGATGACGCGTGGCGAAGTGGGCAAGTGCGCCTGCTGCGGGGCGACGCTGGAGCACTTCCACAGCCTCAATCCCAACACGATGCTGGCGCTGGTGTTCACCGCGTTCATCGTGTTTGTGCAGGCCAATCTCTGGCCCATCGTTACCCTTGGCCTCAATGGGCGGCATAGCAGTACGACGCTGTGGGGCGCGATCATCACAATGTGGCAATCCAGTGCTCAGGTTATTGCTGTACTGGCGGCAGCCACGCTGTTCTTTTTTCCGCTGGTCAAAATGCTGTCGATCGGCTGGTTGCTCTGGTTCGCCCGGCAGCGGCGCTGTGCGCCGGGCTTTGTGCCGATCATGGTGACCTTGCACTACATCGGGCCATGGACAATGAGCGAGGTGTTCGTGCTCGGCGCGCTGGTGGCGATCGTCAAGGCCAAGGTGTATTTCGACGTGGTCGCCGATCCCGGTATTTATGCCTACGCCGTGCTGACCGTGCTGATCACCATTTTTGCCCGCGTCGATATGCGCGAGCTGTGGGACATGCGCATGAAGGATTCGGCATGAGCGGCGCGGAAAAGGTGCACGTACTGCCACGCGCCGCCGATCTCGGTCTGATCGGCTGCCATGTCTGTCGGCTGGTGTGCCGACAGCCGCCGGAAGATGCCGATGATATGGCTTGCCCGCGCTGCGGTTCGGCACTGCATCGGCGTAAGCCGGCCACTTATACGCGTACCTGGGCGCTGTTGCTGGCGGCCTTCATGATGTATTTGCCTGCCAATTTCCTGCCGATCATGCGCACGGCAAGCCTCAACGATGTGGACGACAACACGATCCTCAGCGGCGTCAAGGAACTGTGGATCAACGGATCGGCCGATCTGGCCATCATCGTGTTTGTCGCCAGCATCATGGTGCCGATGCTGAAATTCCTGGTGTTGGTCACCCTGCTTATCAGTAGCCATATGCGCACTGACTGGGCGCAGCCACAGCGTGCCAGGCTTTATCGGCTGGTGGAGTTCATCGGTTACTGGTCGATGCTGGACGTGTTTGTGGTGGCGCTACTGTCCGCGCTGGTGCGCTTCAACGTACTGAGCCGGGTTGAACCGTTGCCCGGTGTGATTTTTTTCGGATTGACTGTGGTACTGACCATGCTGGCGTCGATGAGCTTCGACCCACGGCTTATTTGGGATAGCAGAGATAGCGATGACTGACGAACGCAGCAATGAACTGGACAAACCCGAACGCGACGAGCTGCCGCGTCCGGTGGTCAAGCGCCGCAAGCGTTTCAGCGCCTCGCTCATCTGGCTAGTGCCGGCATTGGCGGCAGTGATCGGCATTTCGCTGATCGTCAACAGCGTGCTGCAGGCCGGTCCGGAGATCACCATCACCTTCCAGACCGCCGAAGGCCTGGACGCCGGCAAGACGCCGGTGAAATACAAAAACGTGGTGATTGGCAAGGTCGACAAGATCACGCTCAGTGAGGATCGTTCCCACGTAAAGGTCAGCGTGGCGCTGGATAAAAGCGCCAAGAGCTTTGCTACCCAGGGCACGCGCTTCTGGGTAGTGCGTCCGCGTATCGGCATCGGCGGCATCTCAGGCATCGATACGCTGCTGTCCGGTGCATTCATCGGCGCCGACGTCGGTGACTCACAAACGTCGGAAGAAAACTTCAAGGGGCTGGAAACGCCGCCGGCGGTCAATCACTCCGCGCCAGGCCGCAGCTTCGTCTTGCACAGCGATGATCTGGGTTCGCTGGATATCGGCTCACCCGTGTATTACCGGCGCATCCAGGTTGGACGCGTGGTCTCGTATCGATTGGACGCGGACGGCAAGGGCGTATCCCTGCAGATTTTTGTGGATGGCCCCAACGATAAATTTGTGACGACCTCCAGTCGTTTCTGGAACGCCAGCGGCGTGGATGTGTCGCTTGGCGCCGATGGCCTGAAACTCAATACCGAATCGCTGGCCACTGTCGTGGCCGGCGGCATGGCATTTCAGGATCCGCCGGGGCCGCATGACAGCACGCCGGCAGGGCAGGACGCGCAGTTTCAGCTGTTTGCCGATCAGGGCACGGCGATGGCGCCCCCGGACGGCACGCCGCACTACATCCGCATGCGCTTCGACAAATCGATGCGCGGGCTCGACGTCAATGCACCGGTGGAGTTCCTCGGTGTGAAAATCGGCAACGTCGTGTCGGTCCGGCTGGATTACGACGAAAAGGCGCAGACATTCCCGCTGATCGTGGGCGCGGTGGTGTACCCGCAGCGCCTGGGCAGCGCTTACGACAAGCTGCAGGCGCTCGTGAAGGCGCGCGGCGAGAATCCGGACATGACCCAGATGATGGGTCGGCTGGTCGATCATGGCCTGCGTGCACAGGCGCGCACCGGCAACCTGCTCACCGGCCAGCTATATATTTCATTGGACTTCATCAAGAACGCGCCCAAAGTGGCGTTCGATATGAACGCCCGGCCGCTTATGATTCCAACCGCTCCCGGCAGCTTCGATAAGCTGCAGGAGCAGGCGGCGGAGATTGTCGACAAGATCGACAAGATTCCTTTCGAAGCCATCGGCAATAACCTCAACCAGACTCTTGCGGGTCTCAGTGCGACGCTGAAGCAGGTCAACGGCAAGACCCTGCCCGAGCTCGACACCACCATGAAGGGCGTGCAGAAAACCGTCAATACGGCAGGCGATGCGCTGTCCGGCGATTCGCCGCTGCAGCAGAACCTGGGCACGACCCTGCAAGAAGTGCAGCGCGCAGCGCGCTCGCTACGCGTGCTGGTCGATTATTTGGGCGATCACCCCGAGGCGCTTATTCGCGGCCGCGGTGCCGACGCCAAGCCCGACCGAGTAGCGGTACCGTCCGCGCCAACCACCTCACCGCAGCAAGGGAGCAAGCCATGATTCGTGCCGGTCTTTTTCATCACGGCAAGCGTCTGCTTGGCTTGAGCATCGCGCTAACGCTGGCAGGCTGCGCCTCGGCGCCGCTGCACTACTACACGCTGGTGCCGCCGGCGACTGGCCCGACTTCCGATGTCGCCTCGTCGAGCCCCGCCATGGCGTCGCTGCCATTCGAACTGCTGCCGGTCACCGTGCCGGCGCAGGTCGACCAGCCCCAGCTGGTGGTGCGCGACGGCAGTCAAGGCGTGGCCTTGCTCAACGGCGAGCGCTGGATCGCGCCGTTGGGCGACGAGCTGCGTAGCGCGCTGTCGACCGACTTGGCGCATCAGCTGCACAGCGAGGACGTGAGCGCCCTGCCTGGCAGCGACAAGCCGCTGCTGCGGATCAAGCTGGACGTGCGCCGCTTCGATTCACTGCCTGGCAGCTACGCGCTGATCGATGCCACCTGGAGCGTGCGGGTGATGCACGGAGCCAGCGGTCAGGGCAGCGCGGTCTCTTGTAACAGTCGGGTCAGCGAGACTGTAGGTGCTGGTTACGATGCGCTGGTACAGGGCCATCAGCGCGCGATCGGCCGGCTTGCAGTGCAGATCGCGGCGGTTGCGCAGTCGCTGGGCAATGGTCAGACACCTGCCTGTCCTGGCGCTTGACAGTACACGTCGGCCAACGCGTCAAGGCTTGGCGCCGGGGCCGCGCTGGGCTAGTCTGATCCGTTAACCGCCGCCGGCTGTCGCCGGCGCGGGCCCACCGCATCACGGCGCCGCAATCATGCACGACATTCAAGACCCCAACTCCCAGTCCCAGGGGCTTGCCGAGCCAGGACAATCGCCGGAACAGGGCTATGCCGCCGCTATCGTAGAGAGCGCCGCACAGCAGTTTTGGGGCGAGCAGCACGCGTACGAAGTCGAGGAGGATGCCTCCAAGCCCAAGTTCTACTGCTTGTCGATGCTGCCGTATCCCTCCGGCGCGCTGCACATGGGTCACGTGCGCAACTACACCATCGGTGACGTAATCAGCCGCTATCAGCGCATGCAGGGCAAGAACGTGCTGCAGCCGATGGGCTGGGACGCGTTCGGCCTGCCGGCTGAAAACGCCGCGATCAAGAACAAGACCGCGCCGGCCAAGTGGACCTACGCGAATATCGAGCACATGCGCGCGCAGCTGCAGTCAATGGGCTACGCGATCGACTGGACGCGCGAGTTCGCCACCTGCCGGCCCGACTACTACGTTCACGAACAGCGGATGTTTGTGCGGCTGATGAAAAAGGGTCTGGCCCACCGCAAAAACTCGGTGGTGAACTGGGATCCGGTCGACCAGACCGTGCTGGCCAACGAGCAGGTGATCGACGGCCGTGGCTGGCGCACCGGCGCGCTGGTGGAAAAGCGCGAGATTCCGCAGTGGTTCCTCAAGATCACCGACTACGCGCAGCAGTTGCTGGACGGCCTGGACACGCTGCCGGGCTGGCCGGATTCGGTAAAGACCATGCAGCGCAACTGGATCGGTCGCAGCGAGGGTCTGGAGATCCGTTTTGCGGTGAACGATATAGACGGCCAAACCTTAGCGCCGCTCGATGTGTTCACCACGCGACCCGACACCTTGATGGGCGTGACTTTCGTCTCCATCGCGGCCGAGCATCCGCTGGCCGTGCATGCGGCGCAGAACAATCCGCAGCTGGCCGCCTTTATCGCCGAGCTGCGCCAGGGCGGCGTCTCCGAGGCCGAGTTGGAGACGCAGGAAAAGCGCGGCATGGACACGGGCCTGCGCGCTATCCATCCGATCAGCGGCGAAGCGCTGCCGGTCTACGTGGCCAACTTCGTGCTGATGGGCTACGGCACCGGCGCGGTGATGGCGGTGCCGGCGCACGATCAGCGCGACTGGGAATTCGCGCAGAAGTACAGCCTGCCGATTCGTATGGTCGTCGTCGATCCATCCGTGATCGACGCGCTGAACGAGATTCAGCACGACATCGCATTGGGCGTCGGCGTCGATCCGATGCAGGCCGCGCTGAGCGGCCGCGATGCCAACGCGCAGGATATTTCCGCGCCGCTGCGCATCGTTGAAGAGTTCGAACGACGCATCCACGAGGAGGCCGCCTGGGGCGCTAAAGGCATCTTGGTCAATTCCGGCGAATACGACGGCATGGATTTCAGCCAGGCGCTGAATGCGCTGGCAACGCGCTTCGAGCGCGACGGCACGGGCTCGCGCCGCGTGAACTATCGCCTGCGCGACTGGGGCGTCAGCCGCCAGCGCTACTGGGGCTGCCCGATTCCGGTGATCCGCTGCGCGACGTGCGGCGACGTGCCGGTGCCGGAAGAGCAGCTGCCGGTGATCCTGCCCGAGGATGTGGCCGACGCGTATTCGAAGGTCGGTACCGTGCAGTCGCCGATCAAGGCCGACCCCGAGTGGCGCAAGACGGTCTGCCCAACTTGCGGCGGTGCGGCCGAACGCGAAACGGACACCTTCGACACCTTCATGGAGTCGAGCTGGTACTACGCCCGCTACACCAGCCCGGGCGCTAACACGCAGGTGGACGATCGCGCCAATTACTGGCTGCCGGTCGACCAGTACA
>CAIKJM010000263.1 GCA_903827735.1 uncultured Rhodanobacter sp.
ACTACATCGACAAGAACGGCTTCGGCGGCGTGCTGCTGGGCCTGTCCGGCGGTATCGATTCGGCGTTGACCCTGGCGCTGGCGGTCGATGCGCTGGGCGCTGATCGTGTCACCGCAGTGATGATGCCGATGCGCTACACCTCGCAGCTGTCCCTGGACGGTGCGCGTGCGCAGGCGCAGTTGCTCGGCGTCGACTATCACGTGATTTCGATCGAGCCGACCTATGCGTCCTTCATCGATGCGCTGACGCCGGCGTTTGCCGACAAACCGGCGGATACGACTGAGGAAAACCTGCAGTCGCGCACCCGCGGCGTGATGCTGATGGCGCTATCGAACAAACATGGCCGGCTGCTGCTGGCGACCGGCAACAAGAGCGAGATGGCGGTGGGCTACGCGACCCTGTACGGCGATATGTGCGGCGCCTATGCGCCGCTCAAGGACGTCTACAAGACCGAGGTCTACAAGCTCTCGCGCTGGCGCAACACCCAGCCCGGCGGCGCGGAGTTCATCCCGATGGCCGTGATCGAACGCCCGCCCTCGGCCGAGCTGCGCGAGGATCAGACCGATCAGGATTCGCTGCCGCCATACCATGAGCTCGATGCGATCCTCGAGCGCTTTATCGAAGGCGAACAGTCGCAGGCAGAGATCGTCGCCGCCGGGTTCGATGCCGAGACGGTGCGCCGTATCGCGCGGCTGGTGCTGGCCAACGAGTTCAAGCGGCGACAGTCGGCGCCAGGGCCGCGCGTGACCATGCGGGCGTTTGGCCGCGAACGACGTTATCCGATCACATCTGGCTGGCGCTAAGAGCGCCTCGAGGTGGATCTTCAGCAATAGCCAAGAAAAAACCGGCGATCGCTCGCCGGCTTTTTAATATCAGGCTAACCGTTGGCTCAATAGTGTCCGGAGAACGGCACCATCTTGCGCAGCGTCGACGGCGCATGCGGCCACTTCGGGTCGGTCAGATACGGGTGGTGCGGATAGTTCAGCGCCAGCACCTGACGGGTTTGCTCGGCTAGCTCTTTGTGGTCGAGGGCCAGGTAGCTACGGGTTAAGATGGCCAACGCATCGCCGGTTTGAGGCGACTGCTGGTAATGCTCGATCACGTACTGCGAGCGGTCGGCGGAAGCGATGTAGGCTTTATTGCGAAGATAAAACTCGGCCACATCGATTTCGAACTGCGCCAGACTGTTGCGCAGGTAGATCATGCGCTGGCGAGCATCGGCGGCGTAGGCACTGTCGGGATAGCGGCGGGTGAGTTCGGAAAAGTCGTCGAACGACTGCAGGTTATAGCCCTGGTCGCGACGGACCTGACCATTTTCGCGGTAAACATAACGCTCGATCACGCCACTGGTGCGATCGAAATTGATCAGGCCGCGCAAGTAGTAGGCATAATCGATGTGATTATTGGCCGGATAGGTCTTGATGAAGCGGTTGATCGTCGAGTACGCGTCTTCCATCTGGTTGTCTTTGTACTGCGCATAGGCCAGGTCGATCTGGGCCTGCTCGTTGTACGGACCGGACGGGAAACGGGCGATCAGGCGCTGGTAGGCCTTGACGGCAGCCGTGTAGTCGGAGTTTTCCAGCGAATCGTGCGCGGTGTTGTAAAGCGCATCCACCGGCATGGTATCGAGCGTGTCGCGCTTATGATGGAACAATGAGCACGCGCTCATCGACATCGCAAACGCAAGCACGACCAGCACCTTGAAAACACGCAATTGGGTCATCGGCAGTTTCATTACACGCATGGGAAAAGAATTCAGATGTTTGATCGAAGAGGCATGATAGCCGAAACCGGACACAGCCCGTGGGGACGGCCATGACCACCATTCGGCATGAGGCGGACGTCCCCCTGACCGCCGCAGGACGCAGATTCGACCAGGCTTTAGCCGAGATGTTCCCCGATTACTCCCGTTCACGGCTAAGCGGCTGGATTAAATCCGGCGCGGTCACCCTGGACGGCGTCCAGGCGCCACCGCGCCAGCTGCTGCGTGGCGGCGAGCAGGTGCGGCTGCAGGTGGAGCTGGCGGCCGAGGTCACCAGCGAGCCGGAGGCGATTGCGCTGGAGATCGTGCATGAGGACGAGCACCTGCTGGTGCTGAACAAACCGGCCGGGCTGGTCGTGCATCCAGGTGCCGGCAACCCCGCCGGTACCCTGCTGAATGCGCTGCTGCATCACAACACCAAGCTGGCCGAGCTGCCACGCGGCGGCATCGTGCATCGGCTGGACAAGGACACCTCCGGGCTGATGGTGGTAGCCAAGACGCTGCCGGCCTGCACCGCGCTGGTCGATTTGCTCTCCCGGCACGAGGTGGAGCGCCAGTATGAAGCGGTAGTGCTAGGCACGATGGTCTCCGGCGGCACCGTCGACGCACCGATCGGTCGACACATGGGCGATCGCTTGCGGCAGTCGGTCCGCGACGAGGAAGACGGCAAGCGCGCGGTCACCCACTATCGACTGCGCGAGCGCTTTCGCGCCCACAGCCTGCTGCAGTGCCAGCTGGAGACCGGCCGCACGCACCAGATCCGCGTGCATATGGCGCACATCAACCACCCGCTGCTGGGCGACCCGCTCTACGGCGGTGGCTTGAAGCTGCCCAAGGGCGCCTCGCCCGAGCTGATCGCCGTATTGCGCGGTTTTCGCCGACAAGCGCTGCACGCCGAGCGGCTTTCGTTCGTGCATCCGATCACCGAAGAAGCGCTGTCGTTCAGCGCCGAGCGCCCCGCCGATCAACTGATGCTTATCGAGGCACTGCGGGCCGATCTCATCGCCCATGGCGCCGACGATTATTGAGCCCATGATCGTAAACGGTCTTTCTGTGACGGACAGCTGGGTGTTCCCGGACTGGCCGGCGCCTTCAGTTGTCCGTGCGGTGGTCACCACGCGGCACGGTCCGGGGATATCCACGGCGCCGTTTGATCGCCTCAACCTCGGTTTGCGCAGCGGCGACGCCGCCGATGCGGTGCAGGCCAATCGCGGGGGCTTGCAGCAGGCGCTGGCGTTACCTGCCGCGCCCCGCTGGCTGCGACAGGTGCACGGTACGACGGTGGCGGAGCTCGGTCCGTTGCCGAGCGCGAACGAGCCGCAGGCGGATGCGGCTGTTTCGCATCTGCCGGGCACGGTGCTGGCGATTCTTACGGCGGACTGTCTGCCGGTGCTTTTCTGCACCTTGGACGGTCGCGAAATCGCCGCCGCCCACGCCGGCTGGCGCGGCCTGTTGAATGGAGTCTTGGAAGAAACGCTGACCGGGCTGCGCGCGCCGCGGGAAAACATTCTCGCGTGGCTGGGGCCGTGCATCGGTGCGGCATCGTATGAAGTGGGCGACGAAGTGCGTGCCGCCTTCGTTGAGTTTGATCCAGCCGCCGCTTCATGCTTCGCGGCGACCCGCCCTGGCCACTGGTTGTGCGATCTGGCCGCGCTGGCGCGCCTTCGACTGCAGGCCGCCGGCGTACCGCATATCTACGGCGGCGGATTCGATACGTTTACCGATGCACGCTTCTATTCCTACCGTCGCGACGGCGAGCGCAGCGGGCGGTTCGGCAGCCTGATCTGGCTAGAGCGCGAAAAAACTTTGTTTCAGGCTTGAGCATCTGCCGACTCGGCGTGGATATTCGTCAGCGCTGTGAGAAAGTTATTGCGCCATGCGGTGAGGTCGTGTTTTTCCAGCACGTCCATCATCGCGCGCCAGCGGCGCTTTCGTTCCCTCAGCGGCATTTTCAGGGCGCGCTCCAGCGCGTCAGCAACCTCGGCGGTGTCGGCAGGGTTGATCAGCAGTGCTTCGGGCAGCTCGAACGCGGAGCCAGCGAAACGTGAGAGCACCAGCACGCCGGGATCTTTTGGATCCTGGCTGGCGACATATTCCTTCGCCACCAGGTTCATGCCATCGCGCAACGGGGTGACGAAACCCACGCGCGCATTGCGGTAATAGCCCGTCAGAACGCTATGCGGAAAGGACTGATTGACGTAGCGGATCGGCACCCAGTCCGGCGCGGCGTACATGCCGTTGATGTGGCCGGCGCTGCGCTCCAAGTCGCGACGAATCTGCTGGTATTGGGGCACCACGCCGCGTGAGGTCGGTGCAATCTGCAGAAAGGTGATCTGCCGGTGCAGCTCGGGCGCGCGCTCCAGCAGATGCGCATAGCCCAGAAAGCGCTCGGGCAGGCCTTTGGAGTAGTCGAGCCGGTCCACGCCGATGATCAGCGCTCGATCCGCGAGGCTGCTGTGCAGCTGTTTGATTTCATCGAGCGACTCGGCTTCCTTGGCGGTTTGGGCAACCAGCGTGGTGTCGATGCTGATGGGAAACACCCCGGCGCGGAAGCTGCGCCCGTCGGCGGCGCGCAGCCGGCCACCCGTGCGCATGGCACCACCGATCTCGTGCACAAAATAATCTTCCAGCGCGCGCAGATCGCGAGCGGTCTGCAGGCCGACGAGATCGTAGCTGGCAAGCGTTTCCAGCAGCGCGCGATGCTTGGGAAGCACAATCAGCAGCGCGGCCGGCGGCAGCGGCGTATGCAGAAAAAAGCCGATCCGATTCTTTACGCCGCGCTCGCGCAGCATCGAAGCGACCGGAATCAGGTGATAGTCGTGTACCCAGACGATATCGTCCGGCTTCAGCAGCTTGACCAGGTGATCGGCGAACAGCGCGTTGGTGCGCATATAGCCGTCCAGATGGCTGCGCTGGTAGTCGACCATGTCCAGCCGGTAATGCAGCAGAGGCCACAGCGTGCGGTTGGCAAACCCCGCGTAGAATTCGTCGTGATCCTGCCGCGAAAGGTCGAAGGTGGCGTAGTCGATGGATTCGTGACTGATCTGGTTGAGCTTTTCCTCGCTGGAAACCTTGCCGCTCCAGCCGAACCACAGTCCTCCGTGTTCCTGCAGCGCGGCCTGCATGGCGGACGCCAGGCCGCCCGTGGAGGTTTCTCCCGGCAGCGCGATGCGGTTGGAAATTACCACCAGACGACCGGGCTTTTTATCGCTCATAGCGCTTCCTCCCAGCGACGCGAGAGACGCATGGCCGCCTGGATCAGGCCGACCAGCGAATAGGTCTGGGGATAATTGCCCCAGTGCTCGCCGCTGCCCGGCGCCAGATCTTCCGACAGCAGGCCGAGCGCGTTGCGCTTGCTCAGCATGTTTTCGAACATGGCGCGCGCCTGCTCTTCGCGGCCGGTGGCGGCGAGCGCCTCGATGTACCAGAACGTGCAGATGTTGAAGGCGGTTTCCGGCGTGCCGAAATCGTCCGGCGCGATATAGCGAAACAGATAATTGCCGCGGCCCAGCGCGGCGCCGATGGCGTCTACCGTGGCGATGAAGCGCGGATCGGTGGCTTCGATGAAACCGATATTGGCGAGCAGCAGCAGGCTGGCGTCCAGATTCTCGCCGTCGTAGGCATCGACGAAATAGCCCAGCTCTTCATTCCACGCGCGTCCCTCGATGCGGGCATGCAGCTCCAGCGCCTCGTGGTGCCAGTAGCGCGCGCGGTCATCCAGGCCGAGCTCGGTCGCGATATGCGCCAGCCGATCGCACGCTGCCCAGCACATCGCCGCCGAGTAGGTATGTACGGAGGCGCGGCCGCGAAATTCCCAAAGTCCGGCGTCGGTCTGTTCGGCCATACGCAAGGCTGCCGTGCCCATGCGTTCGAGCCGTTTGAACATGATGGCATCGCCGCGGTGTTCGATGCGGCGATCGAAAAACAGCTGCGCCGACGACAGCACGACGGAGCCGTAGGCGTCGTTCTGCCGCTGCTGCCACGCGTCGTTACCCACGCGCACCGGACCCATGCCGCGATAGCCAGCCAGCCCTTCGACCTGGCGCTCGTGCAGCTCGCGCTCGAAGGTAATGCCGAAGACCGGGCCGACTTCATCGTCGCCTTCCACTACCGCCAGGTTGAACACGTAGCGGATGTAGTCCTCCATGGTGCTGGTGACGCCGAGCCGGTTGAGCGTGCGTACGGTGAAGGCCGAGTCGCGCAGCCAGCAGTAGCGGTAGTCCCAGTTGCGCGAGGTGTCCGGCGCTTCGGGGATGGACGTGGTGAGCGCCGCCACAATCGCACCGGTGGCCTCGTACTGGCACAGCTTCAGGGTGATGGCGGCGCGGATCACCGCGTCCTGCCACTCGTAGGGAATCGACAGGCTGCGCACCCAGTCGCGCCAGTACGCCTGCGTGCGCTCCAGCGCGCGATGAATGAAGTCCGCCGGGCTTTCGCTCAGAGTTTCATCCGGACCAAAAACAAAATGCGCCGGGCGATCCAGGCTGAAAGGCAGGCTGCGTTCGATCAGCGGGGTGGCCACGTCGCTGGTCAGCCGCTGGGTGACCTCGCTGAGGATGTAGCGGATATGGTTGCTGCCAGAGGTGGTTGCGGCCGGCTGCGCGCCGTAGTCGCACAGCGGCTGCAGCTTGATGCGAATGCGCGGCGATCCGCTGAGCGGGCTCACCTTTCGTGCCAGCATCACCGGGTGATAAACGCGGCCAAGCGAGCGGTTGCGTGGGGCGAAGTCGACGATTTCGATGGCGCCGCCGTGTTTGTCGAACAGCTTGGTCACCAGCACGGCGGTATTGGGCAGGTACTGCTGTTCCGCCCGCTCGAAGTCTTCCAATTCGATCGCCCATTCGCCGCCGTCGATCTTCGGCGAGAGCAGCTTGCAGAAGCTGGCGTCCGCATCGAAGCGCGGCAGGCAGCACCAGACGATACTGCCGTGGGGATCGATCAGCGCGGCAATGCTGCCGTTGCCAATGACGCCAAGCTCAAGGCTGGCGGGCAGGGCGGTCGTCGGGTTGGTCGTCATGCTGGGAGTTTCCTCGCGAAAGTGCGTCAAGGACGCGAGCGAGCCAGGCTTCCACCGCAGCGGGGCCGGGCAATGAAAAAGAGGCGTGCGTCGCACGAGGTGATCCCACCAGTACGCCGATGCCATGTTTTTTACGGACGCTGTCGAATGCGTGCTCGTCGGTCAGGTCGTCGCCAAGATAGAGCGGCACACGCCCATCGAAAGGCGCGCTGGCGAGCAGTTCGGCCACCGCTCGGCCCTTGTCCATACCGGCCGGTTTGAACTCGATCACCAGATTGCCCGGCTGCAGCTCGTAACCGGGCAACTGGTCGATCACCGTCGCCGCCGCGTCGCGCAGCGATTCAAACTGATGCGGCGCGCGACGACAGTGCAGTGCCACGGCAATCTGCTTGTCTTCGTATTGCACGCCGGAAAAACGCGCGGCCAGCGCGGCGGTCGCTTCATGCATCTGCTGCTGTTCCTGCGCGCTGACGGTCAGCCGGCGAAAGCTGCCATCGGCGCGGCGCAGCTCCAGTCCGTGCAGGCCGGCCATGGCCCAGCGCGGATGTCCGAACAGGCGATCCAGATCGTTTAACTCGCGGCCGCTGACCAGCGCCAGCGCACCATCGAGTGCCGTATGTAGCGCATGCAGGAGAGCGAGCAGCGAGGCAGGGATGGCTACCGCCTGCGGATCGTCATGGAAATCGATCAGTGTGCCATCGACGTCGAGGAACAGCGCCCAGTGCGCGTCATGGGCAGGTAACTGCGGAGCGGGAAGCGCGCTTGGCGCGGGTTCGTTGCTGGCGGCGAGGTCGGGCATAACTTACAAACTAACAAGATGGATGTGAATCGGACATTGTTGCGACGCAGCGCTAGCTCGAAAGCGCCGCCTTCGGCGACGTCACGCGTCGGTCAAGGCGCTTGATTCGCGGCGCTTTGTCCGCACCTGTTACACCAGTGGTCGAGAGCTTTCGCGAACGCGTGAGCGCTGACCAAATTGCTTTTCCATCCACTTTTTCGGCCGGTGACGGCCAAGGCTTTGAGGGCATCTTCGATGCGAATGGACAAACTCACCTCGCGTTTCCAGCAGGCGCTGGCCGACGCGCAGTCGCTGGCCGTGGGCCGCGACAACAACATGATGGAGCCGGCGCACGTCATGGCCGCGCTGCTCAATCAGCAGGGCGGCTCGACCGGGCCGCTGCTGACGCAGGCGCAGGTTAACGTGCCGGCGCTGCAGCAGCGCGTCAACGAACTGCTTGAACGGCTGCCGAAAGTCAGCGGTCAGGAAGGCAATATCCACGCCGGCAACGAGCTGACCCGCTTGCTCAATCTCACCGACAAGCTGGCGCAGCAGCGCGGCGACCAGTTCATTGCCAGCGAGCTGTTTGTGCTGGCAGCTCTCGAGGACAAGGGCGAGCTCGGCGCGGCGCTGAAGGCGGCCGGTGCGACCAAGCCGAACCTGGAAGCGGCAATCGACAAGCTGCGCGGCGGCGAAAAAGTGCAGACTGAGAATGCCGAGGAGCAGCGCCAGGCGCTGGAGAAATATTGCATCGACCTTACCGAGCGCGCCGAAAGCGGCAAGCTTGATCCGGTGATCGGTCGCGACGAGGAGATTCGCCGCACCATTCAGGTACTGCAGCGGCGCACCAAGAACAACCCGGTGCTGATCGGCGAGCCCGGCGTGGGCAAGACCGCCATCGTCGAAGGTCTGGCCCAGCGCATCGTCAAGGGCGAAGTGCCCGAAGGCCTGCGCGACCGCCGCGTGCTGTCGCTCGACATGGGCGCGCTGATCGCTGGCGCGAAATTCCGCGGCGAGTTCGAAGAACGGCTCAAAGCCGTGCTCAGCGACCTGGCCAAGCAGGAAGGTCGGGTGATCCTGTTTATCGACGAGCTGCACACCGTGGTCGGCGCCGGCAAGGCCGACGGCGCGATGGATGCCGGCAACATGCTCAAGCCCGCGCTGGCCCGCGGCGAGCTGCACTGCATCGGTGCCACCACGCTGGACGAGTACCGCAAATACATCGAGAAGGACGCCGCGCTGGAGCGCCGCTTCCAGAAAGTGTTCGTGGGCGAGCCGAGCGTCGAGGACACCATTGCGATCCTGCGTGGGCTGAAGGAGCGCTATGCCGTGCACCACGGCGTAGAGATCACCGATCCGGCGATCGTTGCCGCGGCCACGCTGTCGCATCGCTATATCGCCGATCGCCAGCTGCCGGACAAGGCGATCGACCTGATGGACGAGGCGGCTTCGCGCATCCGCATGGAAATCGACTCCAAGCCGGAAGAACTCGACCGGCTGGAGCGCCGGCTGATCCAGCTGAAGATCCAGCGCGAGATGCTGAAGAAGGAAAAAGACAGCGAGTCGAAGCAGCGGCTGGCCGATCTGGAAACCGACGTCGACAAGCTCGAGCGCGAGTTTTCCGACCTCAACGAGATCTGGAAATCGGAGAAGGCCGCGCTGCAGGGCGTGACTCGCGTGAAGGAGCAGATCGAGCAGGCGCGGCAGGAGCTCGACGCGGCGCAGCGGCAGCAGGATTACGGTCGCATGAGCGAAATCCAGTACGGCAAGCTGCCCGAGCTCGAAAAGCAGCTCGCCGCAGCGCAGGCCGCCGAGACGCAGGATTTCAAGCTGCTGCAGGACAAGGTCACCGCCGAGGAAATCGCCGAAGTCGTGGCGCGCTGGACCGGCATTCCGGTCAGCAAGATGCTCGAAGGCGAGCGCGAAAAGCTGCTGCACATGGAAGACGATCTGCATCGTCGCGTGGTCGGTCAGGACGAGGCCGTTCGCGCCGTGTCCGACGCGATCCGCCGCGCGCGCGCGGGGCTGTCCGATCCGAATCGTCCCAGCGGCTCGTTCCTGTTCCTCGGCCCTACCGGCGTGGGCAAGACCGAGCTGTGCAAGGCGCTGGCCGAGTTCATGTTCGACACCACCGATGCGATGGTGCGCATCGACATGAGCGAGTTCATGGAAAAGCACTCGGTCAGCCGGCTGATCGGCGCGCCGCCCGGTTATGTGGGCTACGAGGAAGGCGGCTATCTCACCGAGGCCGTGCGTCGCCGTCCGTACAGCGTGATCTTGCTGGACGAGGTGGAGAAAGCGCACTCGGACGTGTTCAACGTGCTGCTGCAGGTGCTGGATGATGGCCGCCTTACCGACGGTCAGGGCCGCACGGTGGACTTTCGCAACACCGTGATCGTGATGACCTCGAACCTCGGCTCCAACGTGATCCAGGACATGTCGGACAACGGCGGCAACCTGGACAGCGAAGAGCAGTACACGCAGATGAAGGCCTCGGTGCTCGGCGTGGTGCAGGCGCACTTCCGCCCAGAGTTCATCAACCGGCTCGACGAGCTGGTGGTGTTCCGTCCGCTGGATAAAAAGCAGATCGGCGCCATTGCGCGTATCCAGCTGGTGTATCTGGAAAAGCGCTTGGCCGAGCGTCAGCTCAAGCTGGAAGTCAGTGACGATGCGCTGGCGTTGCTCGGCAACGTTGGCTTCGATCCGGTATACGGCGCGCGGCCGCTCAAGCGGGCGATCCAGCAGCAGCTGGAAAATCCGTTGGCCAAGCAGATTCTGGAGGGTCGCTATCCTGTTGGCTCGACCATCGGCGTGGACGTCGAAAGCGGCGCGCTGGCGTTTCACTCACGCTGACTTTCGGCTTTCAACGCAACGCGCGGATAAAAAAATCCCGGCCTCAGCGCCGGGATTTTTTTTCTAACGATATTGCCGTTACCAGCTGTAGCGGACCTTGCCGTAGACGTAGGCACCGTTGTAACCGAACGGCGAAAAGGTCGAGTAGGGCAGCGTGCCGTTGTTGCTGTTGTTGGCGATATTGCGGTCAGGATAGGTGTCCAGCGCGTCGTCCGCGCCCACCGTAAAGGTCCAGTTGTTCAAGCGGTAGTTCACCGCCAAATCCAGCAGCCACTTCGGCGAAAAGGTCTGGTCGACCACGCCATTGGCGATGTTGTAGCTGGCCAGGCTGCTGACGTAACTGGTGTAGCTGCCGTAACGAGTCAAGGTCGCGTTGAAGCCCCAGTTGCCGACGTTGTACAGCTCGCTGAGGATCAGCTTGCTGCGCGGCGTCGAGTTGGCCAGATAACCCTCGATGTCCTGGCGGTTCAGGCGCACGAAGTTGACGCCCAGATTTTCCAGCACCGCCGGGTTGGCTTTGACCTGAGTCACCTTGTTCTGGTTGTAGTTGGCGCTGAGCGTGGTGGAGAGCGTTCCTGCGGTGCCAAAATCGGCCAGATAGGTGCCGACGAAATCGACGCCACGCGTGCGCGTGTCGGCCGCGTTGGTGAAGTAGTTGAGGCTGCTGTAGTTGAGGTTGGTGATGCCGTTGGCGGCCAGATAGCTCAGCACGGACGGCGCCGTGGTGGAGATCGCACCGGACAGCGCTATGCGGTTCTGGATATCGATCTGGTAGACGTCCGTGCTGAGCGTCAGCGCATCGGTGGGATTCCACACCGCGCCGAAGGTGAAGTTTTCGGATTTCTCAGGCTTCAGCGGCTGCGCGCCGAGCAGTCGTGCTATCGGACTGTTCACCGGCACCAGGCCCGAGTTGTAGATCCCGGCGGGCAGGCCGGCCGAATTGCCGGTGGCATAGAACAGCGACGATATCTGCGAGAAGTATTGCTGCCCCAGCGACGGCGCACGGAAGCCGGTCGAGGCGCTGGCGCGCAGCGCAAAACGATCGGTGAAATCGAAGCGTCCGGCCAGCGAGCCCGACGTGGTGTTGCCAAAATCGTTGTAGTGCTCGTGCCGCACGGCCGCCGACACCGCCAGACGGTCGGTCAGATTGGTCTCCAGATCGAGGTACTCGGCCACATCCTGCCGCGACGCGTCCACTGCGTTGGCCGGCTGCCAGCCGGCAAAACCCTGCGCGCCGCCAGATACGCCGGAGGTGCCGACATACCAGGAGGGCAGTGAGCCGGCGTCGATGCTGTAGGTCTGCCGCAGATATTCGGCGCCAAATGCCACTGTCACGGGATTAGGCAGCCAGCTTGGCGACAGGTCCTTGGCGATATCCAGGTCGACGGCTTCCTGAGCGGCAGTGAGAATGCCGTCGTCGAACGTCGTCGGCGTGGTGCCGAAGTCGTGCAGGTAGGCGTAGTTGAGGCTGTTCTGGGTCTGATAGGAAACCCGGTTGCGGCCGAAATTGCCGCTCAGATCCCAGCGCCAGCCGTCGAGCGTGCCGCGCAGGCCGGTGACCAGCGACTGGTCGGTGGAATCGGCGTGCTCCAGCGGCAAAAAGCCGTCGGGGTAAACCTCACCGATCAGCGCGTTGTTGGGCTTGGGCGCGTTAGTGCCGTAACGGAAAAACGCCGGCGACGTGGTCTGGCGACGACCGAAGTGGCCAAACGCATAAAACTGTACGTCGGGGGTGATGTCGTACTGCGTGTTGAGCAGCACATTGGTGTCGTGCACGGCCGGATCGCCCTGCCGGTAGTTCACGCCTAGCGCGGTGTAGCCCGGACGCGTGTCCGGTGCGGCGCGGTTGGTGTAATCCTCGTTGCCGCTCTGTACGGACAGGCGCAGCCAGCCCTTGTCGTCGGCAAGCGGTATGCCGAAATCGGCCGAACCCTGCCACTGCCGGCCATCACCCGCCGAATACTGCCCGCCGGTGACCTCGACGTCGCCGCCCTTGGCGCCCTTTTTCAGGATGATGTTGATCACGCCGGCGATCGCATCGGAGCCGTACTGAGCCGATGCGCCGTCGCGCAGCACTTCGATGTGATCGATCGCCGACAGCGGAATGGTGTTGAGATCGACCGACTGCGAGCCGCGGCCGATAACGCCGTTGTTCAGCAGAATCGCGCCCGCATGCCAGCGCTTGCCGTTCACCAGCACTAGCACCTGATCCGGCGAAAGACCACGCAGCTGGGCCGGGCGCTGGCTGTCGGCGGTGTCCGATGCCGAAGGTCGCGGAAAATTCAGCGACGGGATGATGCGCGCAAGCGCTGTTGGCAGATCGTTGGTGCCGGTCTGCTGCAGCACTTTGGCCGAGACGACGTCGATCGGCGTGAGTGAGCTGCTCTCGGTGCGGCTATCCGATCGCGTACCGGTCACGATGACCGCGCTGAGATCTTTAGTCTTCGCCGGCGTGGCTGCGGGTGTGTTGTCTTGCGCTGCCGCTGCATTTGAGAGTGCAAGCGCGATGATGGCGGGCAAAAAGGCCGGGATAAAACGGCTTTGGCGCTTGCTAATCATTACTGTCCCTAAACCTGTATCTTTGATTGAAGAAATTGCAGGTTAACGACGAATAAACAAATGGTCAATGATATGGACGTCTATATGTCTAAATGGACATAAGTTTAATACTTGAAGTTATAGACAATTTTTCGTTTTTTTGACCCGCTTTATCCAGCAGCTAGACCGAGTCTTGCCAATCTTTTGGCGTGTATGGCGCGTATGGCCTGCGTGCATGCGCCGAGACAAAAATCCCGGCGCTAGGCCGGGATTTTTGTCTTAAGCCGCGTTCCGCCTTAGAAGCGATAGGTAACCTTTCCATACCAATAACGACCGTTGAAGCCGAACGGCGACAGCGCGGAGTACTGCAGGCCCGAACCGTAGTCATACTCGTTGTTTGGCGCCACCTTGGTCGGGTATTGATTGGTGACATTGTCCGCACCGACGGTAAAGGTCCAGGCATCCAGGTTGTAGCTGGCCGCCAGATCGAGCAGCCAGCGTGCCGAGAAGAACTGATCTTCGTCGCCGTTGGCGTCGTCACCGCGACGGATGATCGAGCCGTAGCGGGTGAGGTTGGCATGCAGGTCGACATTCTGGATGGCCCAGTCGCCGTAAAGCACGTACTTGGTGCGTGGCGTGGACGAGGTCAGCAGGCCCTGGCTGGCGCGGCCAAAGTTGGGGTTCGTTACGTCCAGCACCGTCGTCTTATTGTAGTTGCCGCTGAGACCGACGTTGAATTTGCCCCAGTCGCTGAAATCAAAACGCTGGTTCAAGATCAGGTCCACACCGCGGGTGCGGGTCGTGCCGCCGTTGACGAAGAACTGCGCGCCGCTGACTTCGCCATTGGCCAGGGTCGGCTCAACGTTAAGCTGGTCGCTGTACAGAATCTGGTCGTAAATACGTACCTGGTAGGCATCCAGCGTTGCGCTGAAATCGTTGGTCGGTTGCCATACCGCGCCCAGTCCATAGTTAGTGGACTTTTCCGGGGTCAACGGTTTGGCGCCCAGGGCAATGGCGGTGGGGCTGTCCGTACGGAACGTACCGACCTGCTGGAGCACGCCATTTTGCTGCAGGGTTACCACGGACTCGTAGTTCTGTTGCGCCAATGACGGAGCCCGGAAGCCGTTCGATACCGTGCCGCGCAACGCGAACGTATCGGTCAGCTGATATCGCAGCGATAGCTTGCCGGAGCGGGTCGAGCCCGAGTCGCTGTAGTCCTCGTAACGCGCGGCCACACCGGCAGAAAGTTTGCTGGTGATGTCGGTTTCCAGGTCGACGTACGCGGCCTCGCTGTGGCGCTGGAAGTTGCCGGCCACCTGGGGGCTGAGTCCCGGATAAACCTGTGAGCCGCCGGGCGCCACGTCGCCACTGACCGGATCGATGATGGCTGGGTTAAAGAAATAGGAGTTGGGATCGCCCGCGCCGATGTCGTAGTAATCCTTGCGGTATTCGCCGCCGAACGACACGGTGACGGGATTTGGCAGAAAAGTCGGCGAGTATTCCTTGCTCAGATCGACGTTGGCTACATCCTGTTTGGTGGTGAAGTTGCCAGCGTTGAAGTAGGTCGGGCTGAATCCGACGCCCGTGGCATCCAGCGTGCTGTAGTACTGGTTGATATTGAGGCTGTTGTTGATATCGAAAACCATGTGGTTGTAGCCGAAATCGGCCGAGGCATCCCAATGCCAGCCGTTGTCCGTGGTGCCCTTGACGCCGACGACCGCGGAGGCATCGTTCACATGGTTGATGATCTGGGGAAGAAAGCCGTTCGGATAGATCGCCGTGGCATTTCGATAGTTGTCGCCGGATCGGTAGTAGCCATTCGAGGTGACATCGCGGCGGCTCAGGTTGAGGTAACCGTAGAGCTCGACATTCGGTGTCAGGTCGTAGCCGAAGTTAAGCAGGGCCTGATAGGTCTTGACCGCCGGATCGCCGTAGCGCTCGTAGGGTACGCCCTGCGCATTGGCGTTATCCGGAGTCAGCGTAGTGGCGATGTCGGTGTTCTGGGCGCGGTTGGTGTTCATCACATCGGAGTAGTTCCACGCCAGCCTGGCCCAACCTGGTGCGCTGCCCTGCGGGCCGCTCAAGGGGATGCCGACCGATCCGGACAACCCGTTTTGCGCGCCGTCGCCCTTGTCCATGACGCCGCCATTGGCGGTAATTTCATTTTTGCCCGGCGCGCTCCCGTGCTTGAGGATGATGTTGACCACGCCAGCGATGGCGTCCGAGCCGTACTGCGCCGCAGCGCCGTCGCGCAGCACTTCGATATGGTCGATGGCGGAAATAGGTATCGAGTTGAAATCGACCGGGGCCGAGCCGCGTCCTATCGAGTTGTTGTAATTGACCAGGCTGGTGGTGTGGTACCGCTTGCCGTCGACCAGCACGAGCACGTCATCCGGCGACAGGCCTCGCAGGGTCAGCGGGCGAACCGCGTCATTGCCGTCGTTGATGGCGGGGCGAGGGAAGTTGAGCGACGGCAGCAGCGTGTTCAATGCGCTGGCAATATCGGTAGCACCACTGGCGTTGATGTCCGCTGGCGTCAGCACATCAATGGGCGAAAGCGACTCGGCAACCGTGCGTGTGGATTGCCGGGTGCCGGTGACCACCACCTGCTGCAGCTGTTTGGTGTCTTTCGACGGTGCCGCAGCGGTATCGCTGGGCGTGGAGGAGCTTGCGGCATCCTGTGCCCATAGGGCGGTGCTGAACAGGCTCATGCCAAGCAGTGGAATGAGCGCGCTGGCCAATCGATTGCGACGGAATGTTGCCATATTGAAAATCTCCCCAGATTCACTTGCTAGTGGCGGCGGTCTCCTCACCGCGGCATGCTCTATCGGCAGTGCTGGTTCGACCCTAAGTGAAAATGATGCGATGCGCAACAAATAATTCACAGATATTTACAATGGGTGAAACAATTCGCAATTGCCAAATAAAAACATATGCTTGCATATGAAACTATCCTTGGGTGGTCGATA
>CAIKJM010000264.1 GCA_903827735.1 uncultured Rhodanobacter sp.
GCGCGTGAGATCAAAGGCGCGGTGGAAGGTCACGCCCATATTGCCCGTGGCTTCCATCAGCGAACGGCAGCGCGGCTGGTCGACGTGGCCATTGGCATCCAGCACGCCGAAGACCACGCCATCGCAGCCAGTCTTTACGCAGGCTTCGATATCGCGACACATGGTTTCGCTTTCGAGATCGCTGTAGAGAAAATCGCCGGCGCGGGGTCGAATCAGCACGTACAGCGGAATGGTGAGCTTTTCGCGCGCCAGCGCGATCTGCGCATACGAGGGCGTGAGGCCGCCCAGCTCCAGCGCGGTGCATAGTTCGACGCGCCCTGCACCGCCTGCCTGTGCGGCCAGCGCTGAGGCGACGGAGTTGGCGGCGATTTCCAACATCACGAAAAGCTCGTGCTGTAGACGCTTGATGAGGGGATCAGGCCATCCTGTTTTTTGGCATCGCACACGGCATAGGAGAAGCCGTGCTGGATCGCCCAGGCACCGACGTCGCCGTGTTTGTTCATGGCGAGAAAGCCGACCTGCAGCTCTTTCGTCTGGATAGGCCGACGGCGGATGATGCGCATCACAGCCTCTTTGCAGGCCTCCTGCGGCGAGCGCCCTTGGCGCATCAGCTCGACCACGAGGAAGCTGCCCGCGTTGCGGATCACCTCTTCGCCGACGCCGGTAGAGGTGGCCGCGCCGACTTCGCCATCCACATACAGGCCGGCACCGATGATCGGGCTGTCGCCGACGCGGCCGCGCATTTTCCAGGCCATGCCGCTGGTGGTGCAGGCGCCGGCGAGGCGGCCCTGCGCGTCGATGGCGAGCATGCCGATGGTATCATGGTTGCCGGCACCGCCGGGCATGCCGGTGCTGCCGCCGTGGCCGTAGTCGTGCACTTCGCTGTTGATCGACGGCTGGTAGTGGGCGGTCTTCAGCCACTCGTGCCAGGCCTTGTCCGATTCGGGCGTCAGCAGATCCTGCTTCTTGAAGCCCTGCGCCAGCGCAAACTGCAGCGCGCCCTCGCCGACCAGCAGCACGTGCGGCGTGCGGTCCATCACCAGGCGCGCCACGCGAATGGGGTGCTCGATATGTTCGAGCGCGGCGACCGCACCGCAGTTGCCGTAGGAGTCCATGATGCTGGCGTCGAGCGTGACGTGGCCATCGCGATCCGGATAGCCGGCCTTGCCGACGCTATGGTTTTTCAGATCGGACTCGGGCACCTGCACGCCGGTTTCAACCGCATCGAGCGCGTGGCCGCCCTGGCCCAGCACCGTCCATGCGGCCTTGTTGGCGGCCACGCCGAAGTCCCAGGTCGAGACTACGCGCGCGCCGGAGAAAGCCTGGCTCGTCGATGCCTGGCTCGCCGCCAGCTTGCCGGCCCACGCCAGCGCTGAGGCGGACGCACCCAACAGCGAGGCCTTGAGGAAACTTCTGCGGTCGGTCATGCGGTGCTCCATCAGCGAAAAATAAAAAACCCCGCACAGTGTGCGGGGTTCCTTTAGGCCTCACAACGCAGGCCGTTGATCAGGCCGCTGCCTCGACCGCCGACGCCTGGGCGCCCTTCGGCCCCTGGGTCACTTCGAACTGCACACGCTGGCCTTCCTGCAGGCTGCGAAAGCCCTTGGTGTTGATAGCCGAAAAATGGACGAAAACGTCATCCCCACCGTCCTCGGGCGCGATGAAACCGAAACCCTTGGCATCGTTGAACCACTTGACCGTACCGAAACGCATTGCGTGAACCTCTGAACATGGATTGGGTGCGCCAGGCGCGCGCAGAACCACCTTCGTTCCCCCGGTTCGCCGCCCCCGACTCGTCGAAAAATATCAACATGTCTGGTCTCAGCGCAATATCCGCGACCTAGGAAATTACCTTAGAGCCTGTTCACGATCTCCCCGTGCCCCGCGCCGGGAGCGGTTTGCGCGCAGACCAAGGAAGAACGAGGGAGTGGACGTCTGTCCACGACGGAGTGATGACGCTGGAATGTGGGCAAACAGCCCCGGCCCGAAGAGTTGCCACCGAGCGGCCACCAGGCGGCAGCGCGCGACTTGGCTTGCCAGCCAGCGCCATGCCCTACCACCTGACGACCACTCGATGGCAACGCGAGGTACGGGGAGATCGTGAACAGGCTCCTAGACCCCGACCACTTCCTCAGCTTTCGAGCAGTGCCGCGAGAATGCGCGGCACCTCGGCCGTGGCCGCTGCCAGGTGCGCAAAGATTTCGTCAATACTGATTTCTGCCTCGTCGCCGCAGCCGGCGGCAAAGTTGGCGACCAGCGCGAGGCAGGCGTATTGCAGCTCCAGCTCGCGCGCCAGCGAGGCCTCGGGCATGCCGGTCATGCCGACCAGATCGCAGCCGTCGCGCTTCATGCGCGCGATCTCGGCACGGGTTTCCAGCCGCGGACCCTGCGTAGCGCCGTAGCAGCCGCCGGCGATCACCGCGATGCCGGCCTTTGCCGCGGCGGTCAGCAAGATCTGCCGCAGGGACTCGGTATACGGCTCGCTGAAATCGATGTGCTTTACCTCGGCGCCGTCGACGTCGCAGAAGCTGCTGTAGCGACCGTGCGTGTAATCAATGACTTGATCGGGCACCACGATGACGCGAGGCCCCATGTCGGCACGAATGCCGCCGACCGCGTTGACGCCGATGACCTTGCGCGCACCCAGGCTGTGCAGCGCCCACAGGTTAGCGCGGTAATTCACCCGATGCGGCGGCAGGCTGTGGCTTTCGCCGTGACGGGCCAGAAAAGCCACGCGCTTGCCGGCGAAATCACCAATCACCACGTCACCGGAGGCCGAACCGTACGGCGTATCCACCGCATGCCGCGCGGTATTTTCCAGACCGGGAAACTTGTACAGGCCGCTGCCACCGATCACGGCGAGGTCGATGCTGCTCATGGCTCAGCCCTCCTTCAACGCATAGATGGCCGGCAGATTGCGGCCCTGCTCGTGATAATCCATGCCGAAGCCGAACACGTAGCGGTCGGGGAGTTCGATGCCGTGAAAGTCGGCGCTGATGCCTTCGACCAGGCGATCGTGGCGCTTGGTGCACAGGCTGACGATCAGCACCCTTTTTGCGCCGCGTTGGTAGCAGTCGTCGCGCACGGCTTTCAGCGTGTGGCCTTCGTCGAGGATGTCGTCGACCAGCAGCACCACCCGATCGACCAGCGACACCTGAGGCTCGCGCAGCCAGTGCAGTTCGCTACCGGTGGTTTCGCCGCGATAGCGCGTGGCGTGGACGTAGTCGAATTCGAGATCGGTGCGGATGGCCAGAGCCA
>CAIKJM010000265.1 GCA_903827735.1 uncultured Rhodanobacter sp.
GCTCGGCAGCACGAGAAGGTCCCGTTTTCTGAAAAAGCGCATGATCGAGCCGACATCGAAGGAATTTGTCGGTGACGCCTTATGTTCCCCCGTCGGGAAACTCCAGGAATGGACCAGCGGCCCGTCGGGCTCGGACATAATGATCGCTGACCCAGAACCAAAGCCGGAATCCCAGGTGCGCTTGAGATCGGCATCCGACTCCGCACTGTGATGATATGCGTAGACCAGATTGGGAATCCGCCAGACCGCCATCACCATTATTGCCACTGTCAGGCAGGTCACACTGGCGACCTCTGATACCGCTCCCACCCGTATGAGGCGTTGTCGCGAGCCAAGCATAGTGGCAACCCCTAGTATTGTCAGCACTATGAGACATTGACGAAGCGTTTCATGACGTTGACAGCACAAGAAGCCAAATTGATAGTATGCTGATAGAATGGAACCGGTTATACCAATAAATAGTGACAGTATCAGTGCTAGCGTTGGAATTAACGGTGCCCGGCCGAAACATCGGCGCGCGCTTAAGACGAACCCGACAAAAACCACCAGCTTGATGGGCACCCCATAAGCGAGATATCCGGAATTTTCTTGTCCCCAATCCGCGTCATTCGGATCGACTTCAAGTATGACACGCAGCGCTTGAATAAAGGCTGATCTAATACTGTTAATCATGTTGTGGCTTGTCAGGGACAAGATAGTCGGTGGCTCAGCTCCACGATGTAATATCGTCATAGATAACACGCCGACTGAGAGCAGTAGAGGCGGAATCAACCATGCAATGCCCACTTTTTCACCGCGCCGCAGAGTTGCTGTTGCAAGCATGGAAGATACGAAAGCGAGGACAACCATAGACCCGATTTCGCTGCTCGCGCCTGCGACGAGAAGGCTGAGCATGCTGATTAGACGGCCACGCGACGTTTGGTTCCGATCGTCGAGTATCTGGATCGTCACGACAGTGAGCGCTGCTACCGTAGGCAAGTAAGCAATCGCTGCAAATGGCCAGTAAAATAAATCAGCCGCTGGATGCCCGATGAGAAAAAGGGTAGTCAGGCAGAGTCCCACGAACAGCCGCGGCAACAGTCGACCAGCGTAGCAGATGATCAGAGGCAAGTTGCAGCCGAGAAGGAATATCGTCCAGCCCAGACCCAAAACTGGACCAATCAGGGGACGCCCGGTGCTGTTGACGATTTCCATGTAGAGACAGATGAAGAACTCGGACAACGGACGCGGGCTATGGGTAGCGACGCGATGGAGGGCGAACCCTAAGCCCTGCTCGCGCAGGCTTGCTGCATAGTCGTACTCGTCGCCCTGCCATTGTCCGAGCCCTACGATACCGGCGTGCATAGCAATCCAGCCCAACAAAAAAACGGACGGAATTGCGTAGAGCAGCTGAAGCCCTGCTTTTCTGCGATCGGATCGCATCCCCGCCTGATTCAAGCGACCATCCTTACTCGTGAAGAGGCCACTGTGTGGTGCTTCGATCGATGGGCGCAAGCTTCGTCCAAATTGCCAGATTTGGTAACGCGGATCAGCCAAAACAC
>CAIKJM010000266.1 GCA_903827735.1 uncultured Rhodanobacter sp.
CACACAGCCTGGACCCAGAGCAGCCGGTTGCGAACGACCGCTTGCGGGTCGCCCTGTTTCCCTTAAAGGCGGTGCCCTGTTGATGCGGCTATACGCTCTTCTTCAAACCTATCACTGGTTGGCGTCTAATGCACCAGCTGACCCGGCCGCACCAGCCACTAAGCACTCCCATGGACTGGCTAAACTAGTTTTAAAGCTGCGGCTACACACGCAGGCCCATCGCCATTTCCGTGACAGAGAGCCAGTGGGACTAGACCGGTGCGAACCCATACTCACGTAGTCAATTCTTTGATAGATCACCAACAGGCCGAGTATCACAAAGACATACAAGCTTCCTTCAGGACCCAGCGTTCCACCACGCTAGTTTTCAGAAGGTACGATCACTATCCGCCCGCTTTTTCCTTCCGCTACCCGCCGATAAGCCAGAATCGCCTCGCTCAGCGCCACGGTCTTTTGCACAACAGGTGCGCGCAGGATGCCCTCATCGAAGAGTGGCGTTAGCTCGTTAAGAAGGTGTGCGGTATCTGCCGCATCGAGCTTCAACGAGTCGGCGCCGAATAATTGAGTTTCGTTGTGATAGAAATCGCGCAGGTTGAATGTCACGTCGGTAGCGCCGGTCGCACTGATCTCCACCACGCGTCCCCGATGCGCGACGCACTTCAGGGCGAGCGCGAACATCACTCCGCCGACGGCGTCGTACACGACGTTTGCACCCAGGCCATCCGTGAGTTCACGGACATGCCGGGGCAGGTCATCGTCAGCCAAGGTCCACGCGTCGAACGCGCTGGCATCAGCGGCGGTAGGTGCTTCCCGCAACACGCCAATAACGCGGCAGCCGCGCCATCGAGCAAGCTGACAAACCGCTTGTCCGACGCTACCTGATGCGCCAATCACCACTACCGTTTCCCCAGCCTTGGCATCCGCATAGTCGATCAGCCCCAGCCATGCCACGGTGAAAGGCACGCCGACACTGGCTGCTGAGACAAAATCGAGACTGGCAGGTTTTAAGGCCAGCGCGTTGTTTGGTACCCGGAGGTATTCGGCATGTGAACCATCGTGGGTAAAGCCGAACTGACCACCGCTTCCCCAAACCTCTTTACCGTTCCATTCATTTGGTCCGTCGATCACCACACCGGCGAAGTCGCGCCCCGGTATCCGTGGCAGTGTTGTCTGGGACATAAAACCGGCGGCATTCTTGACGTCACTGGGGTTAATCGGTGCTGCGCACACCTTGATCACAGCGTGTTCGCTGTCGGCCCGAGGCATGTCGACCTCATCGAGCAGCAGCTGCTCGGGCGTTCCGAAATGCAGGATGCGCAAGGCTTTCATGGACGCTTTCCTCCGAAAATTGATCGAAATAGGAATCAGGGGCGCAACAGCGCCACAAGGCGCTCGCCAACGAGCATCGCCGCCAACCCGAGCAACGCAATCGGAGGAGGGGCGGGTGATCGTGTTCGCAACACGCCGTAAAGAACGCCGACGACTAGGCCAATTGCTGTAGCCACAATGACATCACGCATGGTGATTGCTCCGCAGGTGAGTGCATGCATAATGCGCCTGAGGATGACCG
>CAIKJM010000267.1 GCA_903827735.1 uncultured Rhodanobacter sp.
CAGCGGAGCATTTTTTTTTGCATGACGATCATTGCAACGCAATGTTCAGTCGTGACTGATGGAGTTTTGTTTCGCAACCGATTTTGTCAAGTGTGTACAGGCCAAAAACGTTGGTGCAGCTTGTGTTGCGGAGTCTGGCAACGCACTGGTATAAAGGCGTTATCGCAATCCAGGCGCTACGTGTGAGCGCAGTCATGCAGGGTTGCGTAACGGCGCTTAGCAAGAGTAAGAGCAAAGATTTAACCATCCGCGTCGGCGCCTTTTCCTCCATTTCCGATAAACGCCGGCCGTAAACCGAATCAAGGGAGTTTCTCAATGAATAAAACTGATCTGATCAATGCCATCGCCGAATCCGCCGAGTTGACCAAGGCCGACGCCGGCCGCGCACTGGAGGCATTCTTCGCCACCGTGCAGAAGTCGTTGAAAGCGGGCGAGGACGTTTCGGTGGTCGGTTTCGGCACCTTCACTGTGCGCAAGCGCGCAGCACGCACCGGCCGTAACCCGCGCACGAACGAAGCGATCAAGATCAAGGCCTCGAAGGTACCCGCTTTCAAGGCTGGCAAGACGCTTAAGGATGCCTTAAACTAAGCGGCTGCTTGGTTTCGGGTGCTTAGCTCAGCGGTAGAGCGTCGCCCTTACAAGGCGGTGGTCGTAGGTTCGATCCCTACAGCACCCACCAGAAAAATGTGGAGCGGTAGTTCAGTTGGTTAGAATGCTGGCCTGTCACGCCGGAGGTCGCGGGTTCGAGTCCCGTCCGCTCCGCCACAGTTCGCAAGGGCGCCCCTGTGGCGCCTTTGTTATTTCGGCAGTGCGCGTTTGTTGGGGTGCAGTAAACAGGTAGTAGCCGTTCACGGCGATGTCTGGACTACTGTGGGGTACCCGTTTGGCGCGCCATCAATCACGTTGCGGGAAGATTTCGATGCTGCAGGCAATACGTAACAAGATGCATGGGTGGCCCTCGGTCATTCTTCTGGGTATTTGCGTTTTGGCGATGTCGCTGTTCGGTATGGAAAGTTATTTCACCTCACGCAACGACACGTTCGTGGCCAAGGTCGGCAAGCATGAAATCACCCAGAACGATTTCCAGACACGCGTGAACCAACGGCGCCAGCAGCTCAGCGAGCAGGAGGGCGATCAGTTCGATTCCACCGCGTTTGAAAAGCCCGAGGTCAAGCAGCAGATTCTCGATGCAATGGTCGATCAGCAGCTCCTGCTGCAGGCGAACGACGACTGGGGCATGCGCGTTTCAGATCAGGCAGTGCGCGATTACATCGCGACGATCCCCGCCTTTCAGCTCAACAACCAGTTTGACCCGACCACCTACCGCACCTATCTCGAGAGTCAGCGGCAGACGCCCGACAGTTTCGAGAACGAAATTCGCTCCTCGTTGGCGACTCAGCTGATTCCCGATGCTGTCAACGACAGCACCATTATCAGCGATGCCACTACGGATCGTTTTCTCGGTCTGATCAGCCAGCGCCGTGATCTTCGTTACTTCGTGCTGCCGCGGCCGAAACTGGCAGACGCCAACGTCACCGATGCCCAGATCGATGCCTACTATAAGGCGCACCAGGCCGATTACATGAATCCCGAGCAGGTCTCGGTGAAGTATCTCGAAGTCAACGGCGCCGATCTGAAGCCCGATGCGGCGCCCAGCGACGACGAGCTCAAAAAACGCTACGAGGACGAAAAGCAGCGCTTCATACAGCCCGAGCAGCGGCTGGTGTCGCACATCCTCATCAACGTGCCGACCAACGCCACCCCGGATCAGCAGAAAGCGGCGCTGGCCAAGGCCGAGAAGATTGCGGCGCAGGCGACCCCGGGCAATTTCGCCAGTCTGGCCAAGCAGGATTCCGACGATCTGGGTTCCAAGATCCAGGGCGGCGATCTGGGCTGGCTGCAGAAGGGTGTGACCAATGCGCCGTTCGAAGCGGCGATGTTCGCGCTACAGAAAAACCAGATTTCCAAGCCGGTGCTGTCGCCCGACGGCTACCACATCATCTTCCTGCGCGATCTTCGCAGCGGTGAGTCCAAGCCCTTCAACGAAGTGCGCGATCAGCTGGTCAAAGAGCTTTCCACCGGTGGCAAGGATCGCAAATACAACGAGGTGGCCGGCAAGCTTTCCGACAACACCTATCAGAACCCGTCGTCGCTCGAGCCCGCCGCCGCGGCGCTGAGCCTGCCGATCAAGACGACGGCCCTGTTCTCGCGCAAGGGCGGCAGTGATCCGCTGTCCTCGAACCCCAAGTTCGTCGCGGCTGCATTTGGCGACGACGTGCTGGTTCAGGGCAACAACTCGGCGCTGGTCGATCTGGGCAACAACCATTCGGTGGTGATGCATATCGACAAGCACGTGCCTGCAGCACTGCGTCCGCTGGCCGAGGTCAAGGCTGACGTGCAGAAGAAAATTCTCGACGAGCGCACGCTCGCTGCTGAAAAGAAGCAGGCGCAGGACATGGTTGCTGCTTTGAACAAAGGTGAGGCCATGCAGTCCGTCGCCGCGTCGGTCAACGCTCCGCTGAAGACCGTGGCCGACGCCGTTCGCAGCCAGGCGCCGCAGGCTTCTGCAACGACCACGCCGACGCCGGCGCCGCTGTTAAAGCAGGCGTTTTTGATGCCGCATCCGCTAGCCGGCAAGTCGCAGTTCGCCGCGGTGGACATGGGTGACGGCACGTTCGCGCTGCTGGCGGTGGACAAGGTACAGGATGGTGATCTTTCGAAGGTGCCACCGGAAGAGCGTGACGCTCTTCGCCAGCAGATGGCGCAGGCCTACGGTGCGGAGGCGACCAGCGAGCTGATCGATCAGCTCAGAGCCAAGACGAAGATCCAGATCAACAAGGCGCAGATGTAGTTTTCAACGCTGCACCAATGCACGATCCAGCAAAAAGGGCAGCCGGCGAGGCTGCCCTTTTTGCTGGTCTGTTTTGACGTTCAGGCGCCGCCGCTCACTTTAAGCACCTGCCCGGGCTTCAGCGCCAGGCCGTGCAGATGATTCCACCGCTGAAGTTCCTTTGTGCTGACCGAATACCGGCGTGCAATTTGCCAAAGGCTTTCGCCGTTCTTGACCGTATGCGTTTTTTCGTTCGTTCGCGACTTCGGAGATGTCGAATCACCGCTTTCGGCAGTAACCGGTAGCGCATCCTCGGCCGGCTGCGTGACATTGGCGTCCGCAGCGCTCGGCAACTGCAGCAGCGAATCACGAAACTGCTGCGCATGGTTGGCTGGCAACAGCACATAGGACACGGCGCCGGCATCCATCGTGTTGCCACGAAACGCCGCGTTGAGATCCTTCATCGTGCTCACCGGTAAGCCCGCCTGATCCGCGGCCTTGGCCATCGGCATGGACTGCGAGATGCTCACCTGCACCAGATGTTGTTCGTCGGAAATGGTTGGCAAGCTGACGCCGAAACGTTCCGGTTCGCGTACCACGCAGGCCATCGCCAGCAGTCGCGTGAGATGCTCTTTCGTGCCGCTTTTGACGGGCAAGCGCGGGATCACTGGTTGTGCCGGCGGCGTGCCGTATTTGCCGACCAGCTTTTCGATGTTGAATTCGCCCGTGTTGTACGCATAGTCGACTACGCGCCAGTCGTCGAACGTGTCGTGATAGTGGCTGAGCAGTTTCATCACGGCGTTGGCGGAGGCATCCACGTCGAGTCGCGCATCGAAGCGGCCGTCTACCCGCAGTCCCATCTTGTTGGCCGTCATCGGAATGATCTGCCACATGCCGGCGGGCCGGTTGCGGCGCCCTGGCAGCGATTGAAAACCGCTTTCGATCCACGGCAGCAGCGCGAATTCGCCAGCGACGCCGTAGCGCTCGGCTACCTCATGGACATAGATCAACTGCGGCATCGCCTGGCGCAGCTGATCCTCGAAGTGGTCGGGATTTTTGGTGTAGCGCTGCGCCCACGCAAGAACAGCAGGGTCCGCGTCGCAATCACTCATCGCAAAACTACTGCGCATTTGCGGCCAAAAGTCGGTGACCTCAGGCACGCTGATAGACGGCGGTGTGACCGGCTGCGGTGTCACGTGATTTACAACGACAACGGGCTTTTTGATGGCCGCTCGGCGTGGACCTTGAGACGGCGTGCCGGCGCATGCGGCCAAGAGTATCGATAGGGCCGGCAGCAGCGGTCGCCATCGCCGGGCGTTCAACGGAAGGCATCCTTGGCGCTGCGCAATGCGGCGAAACGGGCGCTGCGATCGCGGCCAGCGACGCCGTGCCCGCTGCACCACTGCACGACGTCCTCGCTGTCCACTCGCAAGAAAGGATTGGTCGCGCGCTCGACCGCCAGTGACACGGGCAACGTCGGCATGCCCTGCGTGCGCAGGGCCGCCACTTCGTTCATCCGCTCATGCAGCCGGGGATTGTGCGGCTCGATGGTGCTGGCAAAGCGCCCGTTGGTTTGGGTGTACTCGTGGCCACCGCAAACTTCGGTGGCGTCGGGCAGTGCGGACAGGCGATCCAGCGAGCTAAGCATCTGCTGCGGCGTGCCTTCAAAGAGTCGGCCGCAGCCCATGCTGAACAGGGTGTCGCCGCAGAACAGCCGGCCGGCGCCGGCGTAGGCCACGTGGCTGAGCGTATGCCCAGGAACCGCGATCACCTCGAACTCCACGCTTGGCGACGCCAGCGCGATGCGCTCGCCGTCATGTACGCGCACCGTGGCTTCACCGATCCGGTCATCGACTGGCGCATACACGGGTACGTCGTAGTGGCGACGCAGCTCGGCCACGCCGCCGATATGATCGGGATGATGATGCGTCAGCAGAATCGCCTGCAGGCTGAGACGTCGCTCCGCCAACGCGTGCCGTACCACCGCGGCGTCGCCCGGATCGACGACGAGGGCCATCGCTTCGTTGTCATGCATGAGCCAGATGTAGTTATCGGCAAGCGCCGGCAAAGGTATGAGGTGCACGAGGATCTCCGAACTCTCTAAATCGACAATCTGACGATGGGTACCGCACCGCCGCGGCGGTCACGCGCCTTCTTCGCGGCTGGAGCAGCTGGCGCATGCGTGAGGCCGGCGGTCGTCTGGTGTTCGGTCATCCCCTTGCGTGAATACTTCGTCGGGCGGGCGTCAGCCGGGCGACTATAAACAGCTCCGTTCGGTGGGTCGTTATACAGGCGTTAACCGCAGGCGGAATGGTTCAGCTTGCCAGTCGCGTTCTGGAAGCCTTCGGTGCGCGAGCGGCACCGCCTTGCCGTGAGCCGCTACACTCGCTCGGTAGTTTCAACCGGAAAGACGGCATGTCCCGACGCGACGAAAACATTTACGCCAGTGCGCCGGTACGCCGCTTGCAGGACGAGCAGACGCGGGCGATGACGCCTGCCTTGCAGCGCTGCGTGGGCGACTACGCCCTGCTGATCGGCACCTCGCCCGAAGGTGTTTCGCCACCGGCGCTGCCCATGCTTGGATGCTGGATCCACCTGCACCTGCAAGGCGGGCGCTATCGCGGCGATCTGCTGGCGGCGGGCGACGAGTCGCTGCCGTTTATCGATGATGCCTTTCAGCTGGTGCTTTTGCAGCACGCTCTGGAAGCCAGCGCGGTGCCGGGCCCCTTGCTGGACGAGGCAATTCGCGTGCTGGCACCGGGCGGTGTGCTGGCGATCACCGGCGTGCATCCGATGAGCGCGTGGGCGCCCTGGTTTCGCTGGCGCTCGCGTAGCGCGGTTTTCAAGCTCAGCATGCCGCTGCGTTTGATGACGGACCTGCAGCGCGAGGGTTTCGAGATCGAGCAGGCCCAGCGCGTCGGCTGCGTGCTGCCGGGCAGTGCAGCCGCGCACGCCTTGACCGCGAAGGTGTTGGGCGGCGGCTTCGTGCTTATCGCACGCAAGCGCCGACGCGTGGTGACGCCGCTGCGGATTCAGCCCACGCCCGTCGCGGTGCCGGCAACCGGTCGACTGTCGCCAAGCACGCGGCGCAGCGCAACCCTTTAGAACTGACCAGAAAGACGAGTAACGATGAGCGAAGTGGAAGCATTTACGGACGGCGCCTGCCTCGGCAACCCGGGCCCCGGCGGCTGGGCCGCGCTATTGCGCGCCAAGGGCAGCGAGCGCATGGTCGCTGGCGGCGATCCCGATACTACCAACAACCGCATGGAGCTGATGGCGGCGATCGGCGCCCTGGAGGCTCTCACGCGCCCTTGCCGGGTCAAGCTGACCACTGACTCACGCTACGTGATGCAGGGCATCGAGCAGTGGGTGCCGAAATGGCGCGCCAACGGCTGGCGCACTGCCGACAAAAAGCCGGTGAAAAATCAGGATCTCTGGCAGCGGCTGTCCGAGGCGGTGAGCACGCATCAGGTTCGCTGGGAGTGGGTGAAAGGGCATAACGGCCACGCCGAAAACGAACGCGTCGATCAGGCCGCGCGCGAGCAGGCGGAACGGATGAAGTCGGCTCCTGCTCCGGCCACGTCCGCGGCCGCGCAGCCTACTCAAACGCGGAGGCCGGCATGAGGCAGGTCGTCCTCGATACTGAAACCACCGGCCTTGAGGTACGCCAGGGCCATCGGCTGGTCGAGATCGCCTGCGTCGAACTGGTCGAGCGTCGGCTGACCGGACGCTACTACCAGACCTACCTCAACCCCGGTCGGCCGATGGACGAAGGCGCGCGGCAGGTCACCGGTATCGAGGATGAGTTTCTGCTCGACAAGCC
>CAIKJM010000268.1 GCA_903827735.1 uncultured Rhodanobacter sp.
CGGCCGCCGCCGCGGTTGCGGCAGCCGTTGCGCAGCCACGCGACGCGACGCCTACTCGGATGGTCACGACCAGCGGCAAGACCGACTTCAGCGTCAACAGCGACACCGCCCAGCAGCAGGTCGAGCCGCAGGACGCGGCCACCGCCACCGAATCACAGACCGAGCAGGACATCGCCAAACTCTCCGCCGAGCTCAACCGCAAAAAAGTGGCGTACGCCAAGCGGCCGAAGATCAAGTTTCTTACGGCCAATACTAAAGAATATGCTTACGCGGCCTACATGCGCGGCTGGGCCGACCGGGTCGAGCGGGTGGGCAACCTCAATTACCCGGAGGAGGCGCGTCGGCGCGGCCTGCACGGCGACGTGCTGCTTACCGTGGTGCTCCGGCTCGACGGCAGCATCAAGAGTATCGAGGTGATCCACAGCTCCGGCGAAAAAGTGCTCGACCTCGCCGCCGAGCGCATCGTGCGCCTGGCCGCGCCGTTCCCGCCGGCGCCGCAAAGCGGGGAGAAGATCGACGAACTCAACATCACCCGCACTTGGCAGTTCGAGCCGAGCAACGTGTTGCAGACGCGCTAAACGTCTTTGCGAGCAGCGCAACGCGCGCGACCTGCTTACAATGAGGCCATGAGCACCATCGTACCCCACATCCTCACCGGCCATTTCCTGATCGCCATGCCGGGCCTGGTCGACCCGCCGTTTTCGCGCGGCGTGGCCCTGCTCTGCCAGCACGACGAAAGCGGCGCGGTCGGCCTGCTAGTGAACCAGCTGTCGGAATATCGTTTCGGTGACGTGCTGGCACAGATGAAGTTGGAGTGCCCGGACAGCGATCTGGCCGACGCACCCGTGTTGATTGGTGGCCCCGTGCAGCAGGAGCGTGGTTTCGTGCTCCACCGTGAGCACGGCGCGTGGGAGTCGAGCTATCGCATCAACGCAGCATGGTCGGTCACCACCTCGCGCGACATCCTGGTCGCGATGGCCGCAGGCGAAGGCCCGAGCCAGGCCGTGATGGCGCTGGGCTATGCTGGCTGGGAGGCCGGCCAGCTCGAACAGGAGCTGATGGCCAACACATGGCTCACCGCCGAGGCCAGCGACAGCATCGTGTTCGACACACCGTTGGAGGATCGCTGGAGCGCCGCGGCCGGGCTGGTCGGGGTCGACCCACGGCAGCTATCCAGCTACGCAGGTCACGCATGAGCTGTGTGCTCGGCTTCGATGTCGGCAGCAAGCTCACCGGCGTGGCCGTCGGCAATCCCTTCACCGCCAGCGCGCGTGCGCTCACCACGATCGCCGTGCGCGACGGCGAACCCGACTGGCAGCGGATCGATGCGCTGCATAAGGAATGGCTGCCGGACACCCTCATCGTCGGCCTGCCGCTGACCCTCGACGGCGGCGAACAGCCGGCCAGCCGCACGGCCCGACGCTTTGCCGACCAGCTGCAGAAACGCTACGGGCTGCCGGTCGCCTTCGTCGACGAGCGGCACAGCTCGCAGGACGCCGCCCATCGGTTCGCCGAAGCGCGCGCGTCTGGCCTCAAGCGCCGACGCGACGCGGCCCATATCGATGCCGAAGCCGCTGCGGTCATCGTCGAGCGCTGGCTGATCGAGTCGCCTGCGCTTCGCGCGGTCGATCACTGACACTCCATCTCACTCTCAGAACCGACGCCATGAGCCCACGCCTGCGCCACCTCACCACGCTGGAAACTTTGCCGCGAGATACGATCGAGCGGCTGCTCGATCGCGCCGAAGCGCTGCGCGACGCCTGCGCACACGGCACGCGCAAGCTCAACGTGCTGACCGGGCGCACGGTGCTGAATCTTTTCTTCGAACCGTCTACGCGTACGCGCACCTCGTTCGAGCTGGCCGCGCGCCGGCTCGGCGCCGACGTGGTCAACTTCGATATCGGTTTCTCGTCTACGAGCAAGGGTGAGGAGCTGTTCGACACGCTGCACACGCTCGAAGCCATGCATCTGGATGCCATCGTAGTGCGGCACAAGCAGTCCGGCACGCCGGACGAGCTGGTGCGACACGCAATGAGCGGCGTGTCGGTGATCAATGCGGGCGACGGCAATCGGGCGCATCCGACCCAGGGCCTGCTTGACGTGTTGACGATTCGTCAGCACCGGCCGGATTTCGAGAATCTGATCGTCGTGATCTGCGGCGATATCAAGCACTCGCGCGTGGCGCGCTCTGATATTCACGCGCTAAGCGCGCTGGGTGCCAAGGAAATCCGCGTCTGCGGGCCGTCCACGCTGATGCCTTCGGCCGAGGAATTTCCCAAGGTTCACTACGTCGAAAACTTCGACGAGGCGATTCAGGGCGCCGATGCGGTGATCACCCTGCGCCTGCAGAAGGAGCGCATGGCAGCGATCGACCTACCCGACGAAGCGGCCTATTTCAGCCACTACGGCCTGGACCAGCGGCGCCTCGCGCTGGCCGCGAAAGGCTGCCTGGTCATGCATCCGGGTCCGATCAACCGCGGTATCGAGATCGCTTCGGACGTCGCCGACGGCGCCCAGTCACGCATCCTCGAGCAGGTCGGCAACGGGGTATTCGTGCGCATGGCCGTGCTCAGCGAGCTGCTGGCGCGCTAGCCCGGTGGCTCGGGTGCCTTAAATCGCCGCGGAAGCCGATCGCAAACTTATCGTTAAATTGCCGCACCGCGGCAACCCACAACGCGGCATAATGTGCTCGCGACACTCATAAACACTGGGGATGATCATGCGATCGACGACTCGCTTTATCGCGCTGGGCCTGGCTGGCTTCGCGCTGGGGCTCCAACTCCCGGAGGTCGCGCTGGGGCTCTCATCCCCGGAG
>CAIKJM010000269.1 GCA_903827735.1 uncultured Rhodanobacter sp.
ACCTGTTGAAAGATCGCGCCAAGGCTGTGGCCGAACTTCGCCGAAACAAAAAAATGAGTTTCGGGCGAGCGTATGAAGAGTTCATCGCTGATGGTTGTCTGCGGGTGGACAATCTCACCTTGCGCCCGGCAAGCCTGACTGACCGCAAGATTGTTCTGCGCTGGATGCGTGATATGCCGCTCTGGTCCACACCATTGATGGACGTGAACCAAGCCTTGGTGGATAAGACGTTTGCCCCGCTGTTCACGCAAGCCGAGTTGGCTCGCCGCGCGCACCGGCTCAGCGGCGGACCCAAAAAGCGAGGCGGCGGTGCCGGCAACGATGTGGCCGCTGTCCACAAATGCCTCACCCACTGTATCAGCGCGTGGAACGAGATCGACGCGAGCAAAGCGCCGGCCAATCCGTTCTCCGCGTGGCGCATGGCCCAGAAGAAAAACAAGAAGCTTCCGGAAGTGGGCCGCCGCCACACCATGCTGGCCACGGATAGCGATCAAGGCGTGGCGTGGTTGCGCGGACTGCTGAAACTCGGGGAAGATCCCGACCCCGCGTTGGCCATGGTGGCGGACTATGTCTTGTTGACCGTCTTGTGGGGCGGGCGAAAGACCGAGATTTCATTGATCCGCTGGATGGATGTGAGCGTCACCGATCGCGCGTTGTGCTTCTCCGCGGAAACGACGAAGGCCAACAAAGACCACTATGTGCCCCTGACGCCTTGGGCACTCGAACTGTTGAAAAGGCGACGGGAGAAAAATCAGGAACAGGGCTGGCCCATAGCTCCCGCCGACTTGGTCTTTCCGTATCCCCACACCAAATCCCGACAGATCGAAGATTACCGCCCGGTCACCCGCGCGCTTTTTGAAGAGACCGGCTTGTGGATCCGACTGCATGACCTGCGCCGCACCCTCGCCGGTTCCGTCTTCGGTTCAGCGAAAGACTTGGGCACCGTCGCGATTGCGCTGGGCCATGCGACCGGCCATGACGTCAGCATGGGCTATCTTCAAAGGCAGGTCGCTTTGACCGCGCTGCGTGAGCTCTATGGCGCCCGAGAAAAGCAGTTGCGGCTTCTGGTCGGTCTCGACCTCCCCGCCCCAACCGACGACACCTTGAACGACGCTCAACGCACGATGATCGAACTCATGCGCGGCATGATCAAACAAGTCGGTCTGGACGCTCTGCCTGTGGAAAAACTTCATCAGCTGTTGGTGGCGTGAGCGCCGATGAAGTCATCAGCGCCCGGAAGCCGTTGTCCATATCCATGGCGAACGCACCTCACAGCCACTCCTGTGTGAGTGCGTCGGTGTCACCGTAGAGCGCATGGGCCAGTTCGTAAACCAGATGAAACCCCATGTCCATGCCGCACCCGTTCAACACCACCCCGTCGTTCTTGCCGCGCCGCAGACCCAGCACCTGGCATACGTGATGATTGGGATGGATCGGGCGGTCATCACCGGGCAAAAACACCACCACGGAAACCTCGCGGCGCATGCCTGAGCGGGAGACCGAACGCAGGATGGTGAAGACCCGTGTGGCCTTCGGCAGCCACTGGCGCAGTTGTTCAAGGGATGGGCTCTGATCGTTGGTGTGTGTGCGGGCCATGGCTTTGCTTCCTGTTCGTGGTTGCTGGCCTTTCACCGAAAGGCAGCAGGCGTTCGCCTGCTGCCGATGGCAGCCGCCGTGGTCCGAAGGAAGGCGCGGTCAAGGAGGGTTCGCGCAGCGGACAGGGAGAAGCTGGTGCGGCCCGCAGCCAACGGCGAGGACACGGGCTTCGATCGGCCCTTGACCGGGGAAGCCGATCGCAGGGCCGCTCTTGATCTTGGCTTCGGAAGTCTCCGCGGCATGGGTTTCGGCCGCGTCTACTTTGCAGCCGGTCAAAGGCGCAAAATCTTCGGAAACAGGTGTAAGGGAGCCGGACATGTCAGAAGACGAGAACTACGTAGAAAAAAAGGTGCCGGGCCGCATCTACGCCTCGAAAACTTTCCCTGTTGTCGTCCGAACAGTTGATGCGTCGGGGGCCACCGCCGGCGTTCTCGGAAAAGCACGCTATTTCGATCGCGTTTTTCCTGAGCAAGAGGGCGAAGCGTTCGCTGAGATCAAAGGCGAACTCGTCATCCACACGACGCCGTCCGGAAAAGCACAAACCAAACTGCTGGTCATCGAGGATCCACGAAAAGTCCGCACAGTCATCCTTCAATCTTTCAAAATTCATGAGGACGGCCAAGTCCCCCATCGCACATCCCACTTTTCACTCAATGGCGCACAAATCGACGCATTGCTGGATATGGTCAACCTTGCCAAGCAAGGTGAGTTTCAGACCAACGGAAAGTTTCGACTTGATGCGCAAGCGCTCGAACAACTGGATGTGGATCCGAAAGCCATTCGTGAACTGTTGCAAGGAAACGCCGCTCTCCTGCAAACAATCCTCGACGAAGACCTCACCGCAAGCGACGTGGTCGCCACTGCGTATCGTAAAAAGCAGATCAAGCGGTTCGAGGCTCTGTTGGAAGACAGCGCAGCTTTTGAAGATGAGCTTGCTCAGATTTCCGGTGCAGGCCCAGAAGCCGTTTGGCAGAACTTCTTTGAGGAGAACCACTGGATCTTTGGCGGCACGCTTTTTGTCAGCGCCACCGGCGGCATTGATAGCGGCAAGCTGGAACGGGTGGTTTCCGGCAGCTCCGTGGCGACAACAGGTAAGCGGGTTGACGCGTTGCTCCGGACGCGCGGGCGCATCGGGGCGCTCTGTTTCGTTGAGTTAAAAACCCACACCACGCCGTTGCAAAGGGACAAGCCCTACCGCTCAGGGGTGTGGTCGGCGTCCACTGATTTGGTGGGGGCGATCTCTCAAATCCACCGCACCGTGCAGCTTGCCGAAGACAACGTCAAACGACTTTTACGGCCACGGGATGAAAAGACCGGCGAAGTGAGCGGACCGGATGCCTATCTCATTCGTCCGAGATCAGTGGTCGTGTGCGGTCATCTGGATCAGTTCGTGAAAGATGGCGTGGTCAATGAAGACCGCTATTACAGCTTTGAGCTCTTCCGCCGTCATCTTCAAGGCCCTGAGATCGTCACGTTTGATGAGCTGTTGGAGCGTGCCAAGTTGCTGGTGGACTATCCCTGATAGTCCACGCTCATTTACTTTGTGCTTTTGCGTTTGGTCGTTGACCGCGCGCCCAAAACCTTCTCAATCTCCGTGGCCCAACCGACCAAGTCGGTTCCGCAAGCCATGCACCAGTCTCGGATCTGCAACGTGTCCAACCGTGAGCCGCGCTCGGCAGCGCTCACGTAAGTCTGGGAACGGCCGAGCCTTGCCGCGAAGTCGGTTTGATTTAGACCCGTGCGCTCGCGCAGTGCACGCAACACGCCCAAAACCAGCTGGTTTTCAGGGCGATACAACGATTTCGGTGGCTGTGGGGCCGTCTTTTTCGCAAAGGCCATGACCTGTTCCCCCGGGTGGGCAGGTCATAAAGCTATACCGGGCAAGGCTTTAAGCATGTAGCGACTACGCACTTAGTCTCTGTTCAACTAGACAACGGAAGACGACGCTACTCTGGCCACGCCAGGGAAGGCCGCGGGACCCCTGGAATGTTGGAACGCATCCCGCATCAAACAGGGGTAGCAAATGAATAACGCACGTTTTCTAATCAGTGTCTGGATTGCAGCACTGCTGATGTTCGTCAGCACCGGAACTGCACACGCACAGAGCACCGGCTTCCAAGGCTTTTTGCAGCGCGCGGGTTCGGCGGTCTCCCAAACCGCATCGAATGTCCTTGGCAATCATCAAGGAGCCGGCAATGCCGGCGGTGGTGCAACCACAACGGGTGCCACTTTCCGGCCGATCAGCCCCGCCAGCGGCGGCCAGTTCACAGGGTTGTTCAACAACTGGCATTCGGGAGACGCGTGGCCCCGGGCTTCGATCTTCTTCACTGCTTGGGGTCCGAACCTGCCGTGCTGGACGGCGCGCGCCACGATCTGGCGTTCCGTCCGCGAACACGTTGAGGAGACGTTCCAAGTTTGCAATGCGCCGTTGTTCATCCATGACGACATGGGCGGCTCGATGCAGCTGAGCGCCACGCACACCACCGACAACGTCGAGATGAAAATGGACGGCGCGGTGAACATCCCAGGCATCTCGCACGCGGACACCGCCAATGAACGGGGCGCCGGGCCCAACCCTCCTCACAGTTTGTTTGCGTTGAACTTTGGTGCTGAGCGCAACGCGCTGATGCCGGCATACCATGAAATCTTGCTGCGCTTGATGTATGCGTGTGGCTATGAAGATGCCACTGACAAGGGCATCAACAACATGGCAGGCAAAGTGTTGTGGGTGCAAGGTTTCGACCCTGTCGGCAAAGCGAACTGAGGGCGCCGGACATGGAAATCCTCATCCCCTTTGTTTTGCTTGGCGCGCTTTTTATCGGCGGCGGCTATCTCATCCACCGTTTCGGCAGTGGGCAATCCAAAGCCCCACCGCTTCATGTCTCCGAAGACGATGGCTGGGCCACGATTGCGACCACGCCGGCCCCGCTTCCTTTTCGGCTGACGGTGATTTCGGTGATCTTCGCCACGGGCCTTGCCCTGCTGATCGGGATCAACATGGTGATCCACAGCGCCAGCCCCTTCACCGCACTGATCACCGCGTTCATCGTCTGGATCGGTTCGGGCATCCTCATTCGCAAGACGTGGCAGAGTTACCACGACAGCCGAAGAAAAGTCGTCCACCAGCCGCTTTCTGTGTCATCGCAGGGGATACGCCTCGGCAGCACGCTGATCCCACCCGATCGCATCGATGCGATCACGCGGCACAATGGTCAAGACGGTCGTGTCGTGGTCGTGGCCGGGCGCGGAATGGCGGCAGGCGTTGGTCAGATGGCAGCCGGCACATTGGCGTTGCTCACGCAAATCAGCCACACGGTGGAGGTGGAGCACGATGGCAAAAGCACTGTGCTCGCGGGTGGGCTGACCGACGCGCAGGCGCATGCGGTGTCTAAGGAGATCACGCGCCGCCTTCCAAGTTTCGGTTAGGGATGCGAAGCAAGTATCCGGAAAAATGCGCTAGAAAAATTGTCAGTGTTATTGAGGA
>CAIKJM010000270.1 GCA_903827735.1 uncultured Rhodanobacter sp.
AATACATCGCGCCGAAATTCCGCAGCAACGATTACTTCGGCGGTATCAGCGACGCGGTCGGCGCGCTGACTCAGCTGATCGACGGCGAGCCGTTGCCGCCGCCGGTGCAGGGAAATGAAGAGCCGCAGCGCCGCGGACTGGGGTTAGAGCACGGTTTGATGATGGGCCTGTTTCTGGCGCTGTTTCTGCGCAGCGTGCTGGGTCGCGCCAGCGGCTGGGTCCGAGCGCCCATCGGTGCGCTGGTGACCGGCGGCCTGCTGTGGCTGCTGGTATCCACTGGCGCCGGCATCATCGGCGCGGTGATGGGCGGCATCCTCATGCTGCTGCCTGGCGGTGGCGGCGGTTTCATCGGCGGCGGTGGCTGGGGCGGATTCGGTGGCGGCGGGTTCGGTTCCGGTGGTGGCGGAAGCTTTGGCGGCGGCGGCGGTTTCAGCGGTGGCGGCGGCAGTTTTGGTGGCGGCGGTTCGTCGGGGAGCTGGTGATGGCGCGAATGCAGCGACTCCTCACCAACCTGTTTGGCCAATGGTTCGCTATGCGCCGGCGTTTTCCCGAAGCGCTGCTGGAGGAGATGACCGCAGCGATCGCCAGCGGCGAGCGGACGCATCAGGGTGAAGTGCGGTTTGCGGTCGAGTCACGACTGTTGCCGTGGATGGTGCTTGAAGGCGTCGACGCGGCGCTGCGCGCACGCCAGGTGTTCGGCCAGCTGCAGGTCTGGGATACCGAGCACAACACCGGCGTGTCGCTGTACGTGCTGATGGCTGAGAAACGCATTGAGATCGTGGCGGATCGCGGTATCGCCGGCCGCGTCGCGCAAGCCGAATGGGACGATATTTGCACGCGTATGCGGGATAACTATGCCAGCGGTCGCTGGCGCGAGGGCAGCCTGGCCGGCATCGCCGCCGTTCACGAGCTGCTGCAGCGTCACTTTCCCTGCGATGGCGCCGATAATCCCGACGAGCTGCCGAATCGGCCGGTGCTGCTTTGAGAGGCGGGCCAGGCGGCTGAATCTTGGCGGGGCAGGCTACAATTGGGGTTTACGTCGACCCTTTTTCTGCCCATGACCCAGCCCTTCATCGTCCAGTTCAACCCGGTGGCCTTTGGCGTCGGGCCTATCCAGGTGCACTGGTACGGGCTGATGTACCTGCTGGGATTTCTGGCGGTGGCGCTTCTGGGCGAATATCGCCGTCGGCGCGGCCGCCTGCCGGTGAGTCGTGAGACGCTAGGCGACCTGTTTTTCTACGGCATGATGGGCGTGATCATCGGCGGCCGGCTCTGGTACATGTTGTTCTATTACGCCGGCGGCCCCCGCTGGATCTGGACTGAGCCGTTCGCGCTGTTCAAGGTGTGGGACGGCGGCATGAGTTTTCACGGTGGCTTACTCGGCGTGCTGGCGGCCGGCTGGTGGTGGTCACGTCGGCAGGGGCTGCATTTTTTCGACACCATCGACTTCGTTGCACCACTGGTGCCGATCGGCTTGGGCCTGGGCCGGCTCGGCAATTTCATCAACGGCGAACTGTGGGGCAAGCCCACGACGTTGCCGTGGGGCATGATTTTCCCGAATGCGCGGCCTGATGACGTCGCATACGCCGATAGCCATCCGACCTGGTTGCCTTCGCTCCAGCAGTTTGGTGGTCTGCCGCGCCATCCCTCCGAGCTGTACGAGATGGCGCTGGAGGGCGCGCTGCTGTTTGTAGTGATCTGGCTGGTATCGCTGAAGCCGCGGCCGCGCTATCTGGTATCGGGCCTGTTTGGACTGCTGTACGGCTGCTTCCGCATTGCGGTGGAGTTCGTTCGCCTGCCTGATCCGCAGCTTGGCTATCTCGCCTTTGGCTGGGTGACGATGGGCCAGCTGCAGTCGCTGCCACTGGTCGTGATCGGCCTGTGGCTGATCCTGCTGTCGCGTCGGGCGCCCACGCTGCCATTGACGCCCGTTCCCGCGAAGGCCTGATCATGCGTCCTTATCTCGATCTCTTGCAGCACGTGCTCGAGTGCGGCACCGAGAAATCCGACCGCACCGGCACCGGTACGCGCAGCGTGTTCGGCTGGCAGATGCGCTTCGATCTGGCGCAGGGATTCCCTCTGGTCACGACCAAGAAGCTGCATCTGAAGTCGATCGTGCACGAGCTGATCTGGTTCCTGCGCGGCGAGACCAATATCGCCTACCTGAAAGAAAACGGCGTGCGGATATGGGACGAATGGGCGGATGCCGATGGCAATCTCGGCCCGGTTTATGGCCAGCAGTGGCGCGCCTGGCCGACGGCTGATGGCGGCGTGGTCGACCAGATCGCCTGGGTCATCGACGAGATCAAGCGCAACCCCGATTCACGCCGCTTGATCGTCAGCGCGTGGAACGTGGGCGAGCTGCCAAAAATGGCCTTGTTGCCGTGCCATAGCCTGTTTCAGTTCTACGTCGCCGACGGCAAGCTCAGCTGCCAGCTATACCAGCGCTCGGGCGATATCTTTCTCGGCGTGCCCTTCAATATCGCCAGTTACGCGCTGCTGACGCATATGGTGGCGCAGGTGTGCGGCCTGGGCGTGGGCGACTTTGTGCACACGCTGGGCGACGCGCACCTTTACAACAACCACGTCGATCAGGCGCAGCTGCAGCTGACGCGCAATCCTTACCCGCTCCCCACGCTGCGGCTCAATCCCGAGGTGCGTTCGATCTTTGACTTCCGCTACGAGGACGTGACCATCGAAAATTACCTGTCTCATCCGGCGATCAAGGG
>CAIKJM010000271.1 GCA_903827735.1 uncultured Rhodanobacter sp.
CTGAAGCTCGCCATCGGGCAAGACCATCGCGCGAGGTCGCACTGCCGCCGAGCGCGATGGTCGCTCACAGCGGCTCGGCGATCTCCGCCTGCAGGGTCACGCTGGCATCAGCCGTTGCCAGCGAACCTGCCGCCAACCGTTTGCCGATGCTGCCGTACCACCACCACGACAGCATGCCGATCACGCTTAGCGCCGAGGCGCCCAGCGCCAGCCGCAGCATGCTGCCGGAGAGGATCGGCGAGACCACGCCGGCCACGGCGCTGCACAGCAGCAGGCTGGCAAAGGCCTGCACCGACGAAATGCCGCCGCGCTGGCTCGAGAAACGGTCCAGCAAGAGCAGGGTCAGGGTTGGGAATGCCAGCTGCACGCCGATGCCTTCCAGTGTTAGCGGCAGCATCGACCACGGCAGCTTCGGCGCGGGGAACACCAGCGCGAACACGATATGCAGTGCGCACGCCAGCAGCATCGCGGCATAGCCCAGGTTCACCGTAAAGCGCGCGCTGCGCCGCTCGGCCATGCGCCCCGACAGCCACGCGCCGCCGACCAGCCCGAACACCACCGGCATGAACAGCCACGGGAATCCGGCCGCCGAGAGATGCAGCAGCTCGCGCACGATCCGCGGCGCCGATGAGATGTACAGAAACAGCCCGGCGAAATTCACCGAGCTGGAAATCAGCAGCGGCCAGAACGCGCGATCGCGGCCGAAGGACGCGTAGCCGGCCAGCAGCGGCCTGGGCGAAAACGACGTGCGCCGCGAAAGCGGATGGGTTTCTTCCAGTAGCAGCAACAGCGCCAGCGACAGCAGCGCAGTGAACGCCGTCAGCACCCAGAAGATACCGTGCCAGCCGTCGAACGTCAGCAGCAGCGCACCGACCATCGGCGCGATCACCGGCGCCACGCCGAAAATCATCATCACCCGCGACATCAGCCGCTGCGCATCGGCGCCCTCGAGGCTGTCACGAATGATCGCCCTCCCCACCACCAGCCCCGCACCTGCGCACATACCCTGCAGCCCGCGGCACGCCAGCAGCATCGGGAAGGAGGTCGACATCGCGGCACCGGCCGAAGCGAGCGCGTACACAAGCATGCCGGGGGCAATCACCGGCTTGCGGCCGATCGCGTCGGAGATCGCGCCATGAAACAGGCTCATGGATGCATACATGACCAAATACACGCTGATCAGCTGCTGCAGCGCCGCGTCATCCACTTTGAAGTGCGCGCCGATCAGCGGAAACGCCGGAAACACCGCATCGATCGAAAACGGGCCGATCATCGACAGCCCGGCAAGCAGCCACGGCAGGCTGCGACGCACGGTGCGATGAGGAGAGTTCATGACGGGGTCGGCCGCGCGCAGAGAAAACAGCGTCAAGTATATCGAGCCCTGGCGACCAACTCGCTTGACGATGCGCCGCCCATATCGACTAGGATACGAAACCGATCAAAGCATCGATTCTGGGAGATGGCATGCCTCCCGTTCTGTCCGGTCTCAGCCCGCGGCAGGACGAACCGCCTTACGCCCGATCTTCAGAGAACAAGATCAGCGACGAGGTTGATGATGCCTGCACCACCGGATTCCGGCGGCGCAGGCGTGCCTGTGCTCGCGGCAACCGGACACTTTGGCTTTTTTTGTCAGGAGACGCGTGATGGGTTTTACCGGGTTTGTTGCGGTCGGCGTGGGCGGCGCCCTCGGCTGCTGGTTGCGCTGGGTTCTGGGCAGCTTTCTCAATCAGCTATTTCCCACCCTGCCGCCGGGCACGCTGGCGGCCAATCTTATCGGCGCCTTGATCATGGGCTGCATGCTGGGCGTGCTCGATCAATTCCAGGCGTTGCCGATAGCTGTGCGGCTATTCGTGATGACGGGCTTTTTGGGCGGTCTGACCACGTTTTCCACCTTTTCAGCCGAGGCCACCACGCTGCTGCTGCGCCAGCAGTATTTCTGGTTCGGCACCCATGTCGCGGTGCATCTGGTCGGCTCGCTGAGCATGACTGTGCTTGGCCTCATTCTCACCCGCAGCCTGCTGCGTCACTGATTCCGGAGATGGCCATGAATGGCGTAATCAATTCGAGGAGCTTGCCTTGAATGGCGTAATCAATTCGAGGAGCTTGCCATGAATGGCGTAACCAATTTGAGGAGCTGGCCATGAATGGCGTAACCAATTTGAGGAGCTGGCCATGAATGAAAAAACCCTGCAGCAGGGCGTGCATCTTTGTTTTTACTGCCACGCGCAGACCAAGCACGACGGCATGTTGCTGACCGAATGGCTGCTCGAACAGGCGAAGAAACACGGCCTGGGTGGCGGCTCGGTCTTTCGCGCCACCGCCGGCTTCGGCCGGAACGGCGTGCTGCACGAGGAGCAATTTTTCGAGCTGGCCGACAACCTGCCGGTGAAGGTCGAGTTTCTGCTCGGCGATGCGCAGGCCGACGCCCTTGTGCAGATGGTCGACGACGCCGGCGTCGACGCGGTTTATGCACGGTCTCCTGCAAGCTTTGCCGTGCTAGGTAAGGCTTAAGCGAGCCAACAAGGCACCGACATTTTCACTGTGGCGTGCGCCACTACACCCAGACTCCCCCTGAGGAACGCATGAGTCAGGACACTCTTAAAGAGCGCGCCAGCGCGTTGCTCGAACTGGCCGATATCCGCCTCAACGGCAGCCGCCCCACCGATCTGCATGTCCACGACGAACGCCTCTACGCCCGCGTGTTCGCGCACGGTTCGCTGGGCCTGGGCGAGTCGTACATGGACGGCTGGTGGGACGCCGACGACCTGCCGGCCTTGTGCACCCGTCTGCTGACCGCCGGGCTGGATCAGGAGCTCAAGACGCTTGACACCCTGCTGGCCCATCTGAAGGCGCGCTTCCTCAACCTGCAGCGCGGCGAGCGCGCGTTCGAGGTCGGCAAGGTGCACTACGATCTCGGCAACGATTTGTTCCACGCCATGCTGGGCAAGCGAATGGTCTACTCCTGCGGCTATTGGGCGGCCAGCGACAATCTCGATGATGCGCAGGCTGCCAAGCTCGACCTGATCTGCCGCAAGCTGCAGCTCAGGCCCGGCCAGCGCGTGCTCGACATCGGCTGCGGCTGGGGCGAAGCGCTGAAGTACGCCGCCAAACATTACGGCGTCACCGGCGTCGGCGTCACCATTTCGCAGGAGCAGGCGGAGTATGCGCGAGAGCTCTGCGCCGGGCTGCCGGTGGAGATTCGCCTGCAGGATTATCGCGAGGTCAACGAGACGTTCGACGCGGTGTATTCGATCGGCATGTTCGAACACGTCGGTCGCCGGAACTACCGCACGTATTTCGACACCGTGCGCCGCTGCCTGAAAGACGACGGCCTCTCGCTGCTGCACACCATCGGCAGCAACGGCGCGCCGGCGCAAACCGATCCATGGATCGAGAAATACATTTTTCCCAACTCGATGATTCCGGCCGCCAGTGAAGTCAGCGCCGCGCTGGAAGATATTTTCGTGGTCGAGGACTGGCACAACTTCGGCACCGACTACGACCGCACCCTCATGGCCTGGCGCGACAACATCGAAGTCGCATGGCCCAGCCTGCCGGCCAGCTACGACGAGCGCTTCCGCCGCATGTGGCGCTATTACCTGGCGGTATCCGCCGCGGTATTCCGCAGCCGCCGCGACCAGCTGTGGCAGCTCACGCTGAGCCCGCACGGCGTGGCCGGTGGCTACCGGGTGCCGCGCTGATTTATTCGGAGAAAACCATCGCCAGCGCGTCGCCGCCGCGGTGACTTCGTGCCACCATCCATCGCAGGGCGGAGCACGCGTTCCGCCGCCTGCCGCCGAGACGATCATGCCGCTGTTCCGTCGTTGCCCACTTTCCCGCATCGCTGCGATCACGCTGCTGGCGTTGCCATTTTCGACGCCGGTTTTCGCGAAACCCGCGCTGTGGGAGGTAAAAAGTGGGCAGGCCACCGTCTATCTTTTCGGCACTGTGCATCTGCTGCCGAACGATACCGACTGGCATTACCCGGCGTTGGACAAGGCGCTGGCCGCCAGCAACTCACTCACGATTGAGCTGACCGACGACGATCAGGCGCACATGCAGGCGTTGGTCATGCAGTACGGGACCGACCCGTCGCATCCGCTATCGACGCAGCTGACCGCATCCGAAAACGCCGCCCTGGTGAAAGCGGCGCAGACCGCCGACGTACCCGGCGGCGAGCAGACCCTGGAAATCATGCGGCCGTGGCTGGCCGCGCTCACCCTGACGGTGGCGCCGCTGATCAAAGCCGGCCTCGACCCCGCCCACGGGGTCGACAAGCTGCTGCAGGCGCAAATGATCAAGGCCGGCAAGCCGGTCAACGGACTGGAAACTTCCGAACAGCAGATCGGCTTTCTGGCCAACCTGCCGCAGCCGCTGCAGCTGGATTTCCTGCGCGACACACTGCACGATGCCGACAAGGATAGCAGCGAGCTGACCGGGCTGGTCACCGCCTGGAAAAACGGCGACACCGACGCCATCGCGCACCTCGAAGACGACGACGTGCGCAAGGAATCGCCCGATCTTTACAAGACGCTGATCGTCGATCGCAACAAAGCCTGGGCCACGAAAATCGCGGCGCTGCTGCAGCACCCCGGCACCGTATTCGTTGCCGTCGGCGCCGCCCATCTGGCCGGCCCGGACAGCGTGCAGGTGCAGCTGAAGTCGCTGGGCATTACCACCGAGCGTGAGTAGAGAAATGTCGACGGGCCGGCTGCTCCTATGCCGCTGCGTGGCCTTCAGCAGCCTGCTCGCCGCATCGATTTCCGCTTCGGAGCCGCCCCACCCTGCGCGCGACGTCGAAAAAATGCAGTTGATAGAGATCAAC
>CAIKJM010000272.1 GCA_903827735.1 uncultured Rhodanobacter sp.
GGTCAGCAGCGCATCGTGGCCGGCGTAAGCGTCCAGCAACGCCATTTGATGGGAGCGCGACAGCAGCGCCTGATGTTCGTGCTGGCCGTGAATTTCCACCAGCAGCGAGGCCAGTTCGCCGAGCTGGCGCGCATTGGCCGGGCGTCCGTTGATCCAGGCCTTCGAGCTGCCCTCGACGCGGATCACGCGGCGCAGCTGGCATTGACCGTCTTCGTCCAGCTCCTCGCGCCGCAGCCACTCGCGCGCTTCGGGCAGATCGCTCAGATCGAACTCGGCGGTCAAGTCGGCCCGATCGCTGCCAGCGCGTACCATGCCGCTGTCGGCGCGTGCGCCGGCCAGCAGCATCAGCGCATCGACCAGCAGCGATTTGCCCGCGCCGGTTTCGCCGCTGACCACGGTCAGGCCCGGGCCGAAGGCGATCTCGGCGCCTTCGACCACCGCAAAATGACGAACGTAAAGCGAAGTGAGCATGGGGGAGACAATGAGGAGGTCGGTGGATTGTAGCGGCACGTTGCCGGTGCGAAATAAGCCTCGGTCTTGCAAGCGACGCGCGCAGACCTTATTTCTGTGCAGTCTCAAGGACTGCTACAGCCCATGACTAATCCGCACGGCCCTGATCTCGACGCCCGCACGCGACGCCTGCTGCGTACGCTGATTGCCCAGTATCTGGTCAACGGCGAGCCGGTGGGGTCGCGCACGCTATCGCGTTCGTCGGGGCTGGACGTGAGTCCGGCGACCATTCGCAACATCATGGCCGACCTCGAAGACGCCGGCCTGGTGTCTTCGCCGCATACCTCGGCCGGGCGCGTGCCCACGCCGCGCGGGCTGCGCCTGTTCGTCGACAGCCTGATCGAACTGCAGCCGCTGCCGCAGGAAGAGATGGCGCGCCTACAGCGCGAGCTGCCGCCGAGCCCGACCAATACGCTCGACCTGCTTGGCAATGCCTCGACCCTGCTATCGGCGATGACGCATTTCGCGGGCGTGGTCACGGTACCGCGCCAGGCGGATTTTCCGTTGCGCCATATCGATTTCGTGCCGTTGCCGGATGCGCGCGTGCTGGTGATTCTGGTGTTTTCCGACAATCAGGTGCAGAACCGCATCGTCCAGCTAGCCAAGCCGTTGGACAGTCACGAACTGGAGCAGGCGGCCAACTACCTCAACGCGCAGTTTGTCGGTTTTCGGGTGGACGATATCCGCGCGCACCTGCTGGCGGAACTTCGCGAAGCCGGCAGCGAGCTCAATCGCCTGTTGTCCAGCACGATGGAACTGGCGACCGCATCATTTGCGCCGCAGGCCGGCGGCAGCGATGTGTTGGTGAGCGGCCAAACCAATCTGATGGCCTATTCGGAGCTGTCGAACCTGCAGCGCCTGCGCGAGCTGTTCGAAGCGTTTCAGCAAAAAAATGAGTTGCTGCAGCTAATGGAAGTGTGTGCACGCGCGCCGGGCGTGCGGCTCTTCATTGGGGAAGAATCGGGCTTTACCGCGCTGGACGGTTGCAGCGTGGTCACGGCCAGCTATGGGGCGCAGGGGCGCGTACTGGGTGCCGTAGGCGTTATTGGCCCCACGCGCATGGCCTACGATCGGGTCATCCCGGTCGTGCAGGCGACAGCCACATTGCTCAGTGACGCCTTGAATCGCGCCACGACGACCTTATAACCGCAGCGGGAGATACGGGTTTCCCGCCAATTGTCGAAGGTCGGCCATCCGCAGCGGTGCCGGCCATGGAAAAGTCTGGGAGTGTTTTTCAATGCATAACAATGATCCGCACGCGTCCAACGACGCGCAGGACGGCCATGATGATCTTGCGGGCGAATCGGCGCCGGAAAACTCCGAGCTGGAGGCACTGCAAAGCCAGCTGAAAACGCTGGAAGCCAGCCACGCCGAGCTGCGCGAAACCGTGTTGCGCGAGCGGGCCGAGCTGGAAAACCAGCGCCGCCGCATGCACCGCGATCTGGAGCAGGCGCGCCGTTTTGCCAACGAAAAGCTGCTCAACGAGCTGCTGCCGGTGTACGACGGCCTCGAGGGTGGCCTGGCGGTGGAAGGCGGCGACCTGGCGTCGATGCGAGAGGGCCTCAGCCTCACCTTGAAGGCGCTCATCAAGGTTGGCGAGAACAACGGCATGGCGCAGATCGATCCGCTCGGCCAGCCGCTCGACCCGGAGCGCCACCACGCGGTGAGCATGGTCGAGGCGCCGGGAAAGGCGCCCGGCACGGTCGTGACCGTGCTCCAGAAAGGTTACGTGTTGAATGATCGCCTGCTGCGTCCGGCGCTGGTCGCCGTAGCGAAGGACTAGCGCGTTTCCGGCTGGCGCCTGGCTGAATGAAGCGCTGGCCAATGGATCGAAATCGCATTGAGGGCGTTGCTGGCATTGAATCGCCGGGCCACACCCCCACCTGATAACCAGTCGCGGCCGCGGGGGCCGCTAGTAAAAATATCGGAGTAGTA
>CAIKJM010000273.1 GCA_903827735.1 uncultured Rhodanobacter sp.
CGGTCGCGCGTATCCAGGCTGCCCCACAGGCTTTTCATGGGACGGATTTTCAGCGCGGTCGGCGCCAGGCCCAGCAAGGGCACGTAGGTGGCCAGCCAGCGCGAGACGTCGCGCCGCATCTGCCCTTCCAGGTAGGAGGCCAGCAGCCCGCGGGCAATCGGCAGCGCGCGCGTATGCGGGCGCGGAATCACCAGGGTCAGGCCGGTCACGCTGGGCTCGATTCGCGGATACGGGCCTTCGGCCCAGTCCAGCGTCATCGTTTCGCCGCGCAGGGGGAACTCGGTGGCGTAACCGAGCCGCAGCGGCGGAATCGGGTCGACGATCAGGTTGAGCTCGGCGAGCTTTTTCTCCAGCCATTCCGCGTGGCTGCGCAGAAAGGCGTTGACCTGGGCCGGATGCGTACCGTGCGGATACGACACCCTTGCGCCCTTGGGCGTCACGGTGAGGCGCAGTCGCCGCGCGCGCGGGTGGGCGGCCTTCAGCACCATGATGCTGTTGCCGCTGACCGTCGCCAGTTCCAGCCAATCGCCTTCGAGATGTTGCGCCATACGGCTGCCCGTTTGAGCCTCGTCGTGCTTTTGTCGCGGAGATGTTTTCGCCAATCGCGCGAGCACACCGGACAGCCAGTATGCCGCTTTAGCCGTCCAAATGGGGCGGATTTCTTGTTCAGGCATCGGCGGGGCGCGGCAAGCCAAACCACTCCTCGAGTTTGCCCAGCAAACGCTCCAGTTCCAGCGTCAAAAGGGCGAAGCTCGCGTCCATTTCGGCCTGCGCGTCCTGCTGGCTGTCGCCCAGCTCGTCCATCACCACGTCGAGGAATTTCAGCTTGCGGATGATCAGGTCCTCGCCCAGGACGAAGCTGATGCGATCGTCGAAGGTCAGGCCGAGCAGAAACACCTGCTTGCCGTTGCGCAGGTGCTCCTTCACTTCCTCGGCGTCCAGATCCTGTCGGCGGCACTTGGCGATGGCGCCCGTGGCGGTGGCCGGATCGCGCAGCTCGCATTCGTCGCCGAGGGTGAGGCCCGCCGGCAGGTTGCCGTTGGCCAGCCAGTCGGTCATCAGCACGCGCGGGCCTTCTTCGGGCGCCAGCGGCACGGCGGGAAAGCTGCCCAGCGCCTCGCGGATCTGGGTCAGCGCGTTTTCGGCGGACTTGCGGCTGGACGTATCCAGCACCAGCCAGCCGTTTTTCATGTCGACATAGCTGGACATGCGCGAGGTGCGCACGAAAGCGCGCGGCAGCAGCTCGTTCAGCAGATCCTCCTTGATGCGCTTGCGCTCGCGGCCGCCGACCTTGCGGCCTTCTTCCTCGGCGATTTTCTGCACCTTGCGCGAGAGCTCTTCGTTGATCACTTGCGCGGGTAGCAGCTTGTCCTCACCGCCGACGGTCATCAGCGTGCACTGCTTCACCACATGCGTCAGCGGTGCCTCCTCACCGCGCCCGACCGGCGGCACGAAGCCCTTGGTGAACATTTCCATCGGCCCGCACGGGCGCAGGCGGTGTTCGGCCAGCACCTCGTCAAGGCGCTTCAGATCGGTGGCAACGGCGGGGGAAAAACGGAACAGCGTGAGATTGCGAAAAAACATGGATATCCGAATGATGGTCGCCCGAGGGCGGGAATGACTGCGCCGCCACCCGGGCGATCTCGAAGATCACCGACGTATGGCGAACGGAAGACTTCAGCGGCTGACGGTAGCGACCGCTGCGGCCACGGTTTCCAGGTTGTCGCGATTGAGCGCGGCCACGCAGATGCGGCCGCTGTCCAATGCGTAGATGGCAAACTCGTCGCGCAGGCGATGGACCTGGGCCTTGCTCAGACCGGAATACGAAAACATGCCGGCCTGGCTCTGGATAAAGGCGAACTGCGTGGCGCCGTGCGCCGCCAGCCGCTCGACCATGCCGGCACGCATCGCGTGGATGCGCTCGCGCATCTCGCCCAGCTCCTGCTCCCACTGCGCCCGCAGCTCGGCGCTGCCGAGCACGCCGGCCACCAGCGCCGCACCGTGGGTCGACGGACTGGAGTAATTCGCGCGAATGGTCTGCTTGATCTTGGACAGCACGCGCGCCGCCTCGTCGCGGCTGGCTGCGACCATCGACAGCGCGCCCACGCGCTCGCCGTAGAGCGAGAACGATTTGGAATACGAATTGGCCACCACGAACGCCTCGATGCCGGAGGCGGCCAGCAGGCGCACGGCGGTCGCATCCGCATCCAGGCCCTGGTCGAAGCCCTGATAGGCCAGGTCGACGAACGGCAGCAGCTTGCGCTCTTTCAGCAGCTCGATGGTCTGCGCCCACTGCGCCGCATCGAGGTCGACGCCGGTTGGGTTGTGGCAGCAGGCGTGCAGCAGCACTACCGTGCCAGGCTCCAGCTTGCCCAGATCTTCCAGCATGCCGGCGAAATCCAGGCCGTGGCTGGCGTCGTCGTAATAGCGGTAGTCGAGCAGCTCGAAACCCGCGGTGCGGAAAATCACGTGGTGGTTGCCCCAGCTCGGGTTGCTGATGGCAACTTTGCCGCTGGCGCCGCCAACCTGCTTGAGCAGATCGGCCGCCACGCGCAGCGCGCCGCTGCCACCCACGGTCTGCGCGGTGACCACGCGCCCGGCTTCCAGCACCGGCGATCCCGCGCCGAACAGCTGCTGCTGGGTCAGTTTGTCGTACGCGGCCATCCCGTCGATCGGCAGATAGCCGCGCGGCTTGGCCGCCGAGGCCAGCGCCTTCTCCACCTCATAGACCGAACGCAGCAGCGGCACACGGCCCTGTTCGTCGACGTAAATGCCCACGCCGAGATTGATCTTGCCCGGACGAGCGTCGGCCACAAAAGTTTCGGTCAGGCCAAGGATCGGATCGCCGGGGGCCATTTCAACGGATGCAAAAAAAGACACGGTGCGTACTCTACTCAGGGAATGGGATCGATCTGGGGTGGGTCAGCACCCAAGCTTACGAGAATGCCGTCTCACCCGCCGCGTCGACGTTCCACGCGGACGAACCCACAGCATGCATGTCCCCGGCGGAAAAATCGAACAGCGCGCGATCGGCCAGATGCGAAGGCGATACGCGGCCCAGCGCGCGAAAAACGTTCTCGCTGCGGCCGGGCTGCTGCGTTTCCCACTCATCCAGCATCCGCTGCACGGCCTTGCGCTGCAGGTTTTCCTGCGAACCGCAGAGGTTGCAGGGAATGATCGGAAACTGCTGCTGCGCGGCGTAGTCGGCGATGTCGCTCTCGCGGCAGTACGCCAGCGGGCGGATCACCACGTGGCGGCCATCGTCCGAACGCAGTTTGGGCGGCATTGCCTTCAGCTGCGCCTGATAGAACATGTTCAGAAAGAACGTGGCCAGGATATCGTCGCGATGATGGCCCAGCGCGATCTTGCTGATGCCGTTGGCCGCCGCCCAGGTATAAAGCGCGCCGCGGCGCAGGCGCGAGCACAGGCTGCACATGGTCTTGCCGGCCGGAATCACCCGCGTCACCGTGCTGTAGGTGTCCTGTTCGATGATGTGGAACGGCACGCCGCGGGCGCGCAGGTAATCCGGCAGCACGTGCGCGGGGAAATCCGGCTGCTTCTGGTCCAGGTTCACCGCGATCAGCTCGAATCGCACCGGGGCCTTGGCCTGCAGCTGCAGCAGCATCTCCAGCAGGGTGTACGAATCCTTGCCGCCGGACAGGCAGACCATCACCTTGTCGCCGTCTCCGATCATGCCGAAATCGCCGATCGCCTGCCCGACCTGATGACGCAAGCGGCGTGCCAGCTTGTCGGCCTCGGCGGCGGGGGAACGGCGGGTATCGGGTTGAGCAGACATGGCGACTCGTGGCGCGACAGGTTGAACGCAAAGATTAACCTCATTCTAGCCGGCCGCCGTTTGCACCCTCGCTGCAGCAAACGGCGTCAGCGATCGGAGCTAGACTAGGAGGCTTACTCCCCAGCCGTTGCCCGTTGCCATGCAGGTCAAGGATCACGCCGCCATCGTTCACCTGTTGGCCGAATTGCGGGTAGAACATCGCGATCTCGATACGGCGATTCACCAGCTGTCCGCCGGCCTCAGCCGCGACGAGCTGCAGCTGACCCGGATGAAGAAACGCAAGCTGCTGCTGAAAGACAGCATTGCCCGGCTCGAAAGCAAGCTGATTCCCGACCTGGATGCATGACCGGAATAAGGTCGCCGCCGCACTCGCTCAAGCACGGCTTCTCTCAAGGACTACCGATGCCACCACTCGCCCCGATCACGCTGCAGGACGATCACGTCGCGCTCGAGCCGCTCAGCCTCGATCACG
>CAIKJM010000274.1 GCA_903827735.1 uncultured Rhodanobacter sp.
AAGGCAATCTGCTCGACAAGGACATGGTTGGTCAGCTCAAACCCGGCATGACCAAGCGTCAGGTTCTGGTATTGATGGGAACGCCCTCGGTTAGCACGCCGTTCGACGCGAGCCGCTGGGATTATGTGTCCACGCAGCAGCACCGCGGCGGCCCGATCAAGTTGCGCACCTTCACCCTGACCTTCAACAACGACACGCTAGTGCGGACGCAGGGGGATTTCTTTGCGCAAGATGCCCAGCAGCTCGTGAAGGACAGCAAGAAATATCACGCAAGCTACCCTGTCAACGAAACCAAGGGCGACAAGAACACCTCCGCCGACGACAAGAAAGACGACGGTACCTTTGGTTCGGGTACGGATAGCGGTAACGGCACGCAGCCCTCGCCGACTAGCGGCGGCAACGACGGCCACTGACAACCCAATCAGCTCGCCTGGATCAACGGGCACGCTCTATCAACGGGCGCGCTTTCGGCGTGCCTCCATCGGATCGAGCAGCAGCGGCCGGTAGATTTCTATCCGGTCGCCCTGCTGCAGAACGTGACCGGCCGACACGCGCCTGGAAAAAATACCCAGCCGCTCGGGATGAATGGCTTCTTTAGGTATGTCGTCAGCGATCCCGGAAGCTTCGACCGCTTCCATAGCGGTGCTGCCTTCGGTAACGTCGACGCACCGTACGGTTTGAGTTTCCGTGCCTGCATAAACCACTTGCACCGAAATCACTCGTTCAGCCATAGAGCTGCTCCGCCTCGCGGCAGAAGTCGTCAACCATTCGGTTCGCCAAGCCCTGAAATCCCAGCTTGATCGCGCCACCACCGAGCCGCGCTGCGTAATCGAAATCCAGCGCGAAGCTGATCTTGCAGCCCACGTCGCCGAGGGCAATGAACTCCCATAACCCGTCCAGGCTACGAAACGGACCGTCGACCAGACTCATGTGCAGGCGCGCCGGCGGATTTACCGTATTGCGCGTGGTGAAGCTCTGACGAAATCCAGCAAACTTGAGATCGAGCCTTGCCACCAGCACATCATTGCCACGCTCAACAACTTCGGCGCCTGCACACCAAGAGAACCGCTTTGGGTATGCTTCGACGTCATTGACCAGGTCGAACATCTGCGCCGGCGAGTAATTCACTAGGGCGCTGCGGCGAATTTCGATCATGGCTGCCTCTTCATATCACGCAGGATTCGACCCGATATGCGGTCGATCCGGCATCAGGGCAACTAGGCCCGAGTTTAACGGACATGGCTAAAGCAAAGGACAAGGACAACAAGGGCGGCGGCACCATCGCGCTCAACAAACGCTCGCGTTTCGAGTATCACATCGACCAGCGCTACGAAGCGGGCATCGCTCTGCAGGGCTGGGAGCTGAAGGCGCTGCGAGCCGGGCGCATCAACTTCGGCGAAAGCTACGCCGTCGCTAAGAATGCCGAAGTCTTTCTTGTCGGTGCATCGATACCGCCACTAATCAGTGCTTCGACCCATGTGATTGCCGAAGACCGGCGCACGCGAAAACTGCTGCTGCATCGTAAAGAAATTGATCAGCTGGTCGGCGCCGTCGAGCGCAAGGGCTACACCCTGGTGCCCACCGCCATGTACTGGAAGGGCAACAAGGTCAAGGTCGAAATCGGTCTGGCCCGCGGTAAGCAGGAGCACGACAAGCGCGACACCGAAAAGCAGCGTGACTGGCAGATCGAAAAGCAGCGCACGATGCGCTCGCATAATCGTGGCGCCTGATCGAAGGTCGCTCGGACCGACGCCGGCAGGTTCAACCGGGTGTACCCTATTTTGGACGCACCCGGCGATAAGTCGCCGGCGGCA
>CAIKJM010000275.1 GCA_903827735.1 uncultured Rhodanobacter sp.
ACCCGACCCAGGCTGGCGCCTTGACCACCTCGAGCGGTCCGAGGGCCCAGCCGGCCGTTTTCCAGGGTACCGAAATAACGGATATTGCCGAGTCGCGGCCGCAACCGGCGGCGGCTCGGGCTCGCTACGGACCACCGTGAGCAGACGGGCACCCTTGGGCGGGGGCATGTCGCTGATATTCACCTGACCGAAAGCATCAACCCATTTGTAAATGTCGCCGACGGCTGATCCGGGCACCAGACCGAGGACGAACAGCGGCACAACATAGAACGAGCGCAGGGACATGATCGTCATCCCCCAAAAAAGCGGCCCGGTCGTCACATCCAGCAACTGGTCGTCGCAAAGCAGCAGGCAGGGCATCACCAAGCACGGCGCAGCCGAGAAGAATTTCCGCGCGGCACTTGGTCCGTGAGTTTGACTCGCGTCGATCGAAAGGGTTTCACGACCGGTCCTTGCGGTGCAAGCGCAGCTCCATCCTGTTGGTCTCGTGTTGGCGACGCAATAATCGTGTGCGACAAGAGGAAATTCGCTACAATTATGCGAGTTGCATGTTTGACGGTTCTTGGAAACCGCGACCTGGCGATCACCGATATTGGGTTTAGGCATAATTTTCTTGAAGACGGCGACCATGAGGAAACTCTACTTGCTCATAATCATTTTTTTGATCTATGCCGTTGTTTCCGAATTGTCTGCAAAGAAGAAGGCGGAGATATTCTGCGGCTCGGTGCGCCTCGGAAATCCGACGGTCGAATTGAGGACTCGGGCGATCGCCGCCGGGGCCAGAGCGAACGCGACTAACTGGGTCGATAGCGAAAATTCTTCGCGACAGCTGGCAATAACCTTCACCGGCTACTATCCCGGTTCCGATTATATTTGCCTGGTTACCGAAAGCGGCGGCCTCGCTATTGCAAAGAACGGAGACATTGCCACCTCGCTGCTGCAGTAACGATTGAATTTCGCAATGGGGGCGTGCCATCTGGAAGGGATCCAGTAGCGCGCGTATTTTCACGTCGAACTTTCCTTTCATGCGCTCGCCACGCCCCCTCATCTTCTTTGAACTGCCGGAACGAAAGCCCGCAGGCTGACCTACCTGGTGGCCGTGCCGCTGTTTTTGGCAATCTGTGGCTTGGCCTGGCTGGGATTCGCGCGGCCGCTTCGGAATATTCAAGGCCATGGGGAAAATGTCACCGCCGTATGGTAGCGTGGCGTATTAACAAAAACCGCGGCCTGACGGATTCAGGTCAATGAGGCAACGGAGGAATCGGCGATGGTTACCAAAAATGCGGGCGAAGCGGCCAAGAAGTTGAAGGCATTGAACAAGCGGTGCAGAGCCTTGATGCGCCTCATCAAGGCCGGAAAAGCCAGCGCTGCGGAAATCAAGGAATTCACGGCAATGCCTCGGGAAATCGGGCCCTCGCGCGGGAAATCCCTTAACGCGATGCTGGCGAAGAACTAGACCACAGCCTGACGGTGCGAAGCGCTGCGCCGGCGCTGCGGCAGCGGCGAGCAGGCGAAATAGTGTGAAGGGAGCTCGTCTTGGATTTATGGATTTCACGCAGCAATCCCGGCAAGCAATATCTGGTCTCTGTCGGCTGCCTCGTGGTGGGGCTGATCTTGTTCGTCAGTTTTCGCGATTATCGGGCGGCCGGTGGCAATGCCGTGGCCGGGTTTTATCTCGGAATGCTACTCGCGGTGATCGGCATGGCGAGCTTTCTGACAACCGGCAAGCAGTCGGTGCTTGTTGATCCCCAAAAGCGCAGCATCACCATAGTGGACGTCCGCCCGATGTCCACGAAACAACGGGTAATCGCTTTCAGCGACGTTATTGACGTCAACATCGGCTATCTGGGCAAGCGGTCGAACGATGTCAGCTGCTACTACTTGCGGCTCAGCCTGGCAAATGGCGAGGAATAC
>CAIKJM010000276.1 GCA_903827735.1 uncultured Rhodanobacter sp.
GGTGTCACTATCGAAATCGTTTCCGATCTCGACCAGATGAATGCGCCGAAGTGGCCGTGGGTTGCCGTCGGCGATACGACGTACGTGCAGGGCCGCTATTACTATGACAACGATGATAGTCAGGGCATCGACTGGACCCATCACGGAACCAGCAGCTCGTGGCCGCATGCTGGCTATGTCGTGGTCAACGGCACCGAATATCAGTAAATCTTTGGCTTTGCAGTCAAACAAAACGGCGCCTGCCGCGCCGTTTTGTTTTTGGATAGTGGGCTTGCAGTCAATGCGGCAGGGATCGCAGCAGCGTATCCATCCCGCCCCAGGCGATCTGCACACCGATGCAGAGCAGAATGAACGAAATCAGCCGCTGCACTCCGTTGAACGCGTGCTCGGGAATTTTTCGCGCCAGCGCGGGCGCGTAGCCGTAGCTGAGAAACACCAGCAAGGCCAGCAGCGCGGAGGCCACAAAAATGGAAGCGTGCGCTAACAAAATGTCCGACCAGCCATGGCCCGACGCATTGGCGCTCAGCGTCAGCACCACCACGATGGTGCCGGGGCCTACAGTAAGCGGAAATGTAAGCGGATAGAAAACCTTGTCGACCGCCGCATGGCTGTCGCTTTCGATCGCGGCGGCCGCAGGCGTGGCATCCGGCGCATTGAGCATGCGCCAGCCCATCGCCGCCAGCGTGATGCCGCCGCCCACCTGCAGAATCGGCAGGGAGATGCCGAAAAACTTCAAAATCCAGGCGCCGATCAGCTCGATCACCGCAATGAAGATCAGCATGTTGACCGCAATACGCAGCGCGAGCTGCCGGTACACCGCAGGCGGCTCCGGACCGACAATGCCCAGAAAGATCAGCGCCGATCCCACCGGATTGATGATCGGCAGCAACGCAGCGAAGGCCAGCGGTATGAAGTGCAGCGCGTAGTCGAACATGGTCTGGCGCTCTCAAAAAGTATGGCCTGGTTTTTCTGCGTGCAGGTCGAGCCACTCCTGTGTCGCGGTTCGTCATCGCTGAGCGCAACGATACGACACGAACGACTACGTCGATATCGGAAACTTGAACGAGCCCGGCAACAGCGTGGCCACGGTTGTCTGCTGCAACTCGCCTTGGAGGTTGGTCAGCATGACGGGCATGTTCTCATCGCAGAGTTCGGCCATAACCTGGCGGCACGAGCCGCAGGGGCTAACCGGGCCGGGACAGTCGGCGATGACCGCCAGGGCGGCAAAGTCCCGAGGTTTGCAGCCGGCGGCGATAGCGCTGAATAGCGCCGTGCGCTCGGCGCAGTTGCACAGGCCATACGCGGCATTCTCCACGTTGCATCCGCTGAACTGGCGACCGTCTTTCGTCAGCAAGGCAGCACCCACTTTGAAGCGGGAGTAGGGCGCGTAGGCGAGGTCGCGCGCAGTGCGTGCGGCGGCCAGGAGTGGATCAAAGGCATTCGCTGCGGGCATCGAAATCTCCGGTGATCCCGAATCATCGATGTCGTCGCGCCGCAGTCATGCGTCAGGCGACCGTTTTCGGCGGGCCAGCTTACTCTGCCCGGTGCACGGCGCAAACCCGGCAAAACCCGAGCTCGGCAGTGCCGCTAAGATAGCCGGACCGTCTTAGGGGAACTGTCTTATGCCCATTACCGTTACTGCCTTGCGTGAAACCGCCGCCGGAGAGCGCCGCGTGGCGATCACGCCGGAGATGGCCAAAAAGCTGCGCGGCAAGGGTCTGCGCATTCTGCTTGAGCACGATGCGGGTCGCGCGGCCGGTTTTCCCGATAGCCTGTATGCCGATATCGAGTTTGCCGACGCTGCCGGCGTGCTGGCCCAGGCCGACCTGCTCGCCTGCGTCTTGCCCCCTGACGACGCGGTGCTTTCCAAGCTGCGCGAGGGCGCGGTGGTGGTCGGCCAGCTGCGTCCTTACGGTGCGCCCGAGCGCGTAGCTACGCTGACCGCTCACAGGCTAACGGCCTTTTCGCTGGAGCTGCTGCCACGCACTACCCGAGCGCAGGCGATGGACGTGCTCAGTTCGCAGGCGGCCGTGGCAGGTTATCGCGCCATGCTTATTGCAGCCGAGTCCTCGCCGAAATTCTTTCCGATGCTGACTACCGCTGCCGGCACCATTCGGCCGTCCAAGGTGCTGGTAATCGGCGCGGGCGTGGCGGGATTGCAGGCAATCGCCACCGCGCGCCGGCTGGGTGCGCAGACCGAAGGCTACGACGTGCGCCCGGAGACGCGCGAGCAGGTCGAGTCCCTGGGCGCGAAGTTTCTCGATCTCGGGGTCAGCGCGGCGGGCAGCGGCGGCTATGCGCGCGAGCTGTCCGCCGAGGAGCGCGCGGCGCAGCAGCAGGCGCTGGGCGAGCATCTGAAGACGATCGACGTGATTGTCACTACAGCGGCGGTGCCCGGGCGGCCGGCGCCGAAGATTCTCACGGCGGCGATGGTCGACGGCATGAAGCCGGGCGCGCTGGTCGTGGATCTAGCCGCCGAAAGCGGCGGCAACTGTGAACTGACCCGACCGGGCGAACGGGTCGAGCACGGCGGCGTGGTGATCCTTGGGCCGCTCAATCTTTCCGCCGGCGCGCCGCTGCACGCGTCGGAAATGTACGCGCGCAATGTCTACAATTTCGTCGAATTATTGGTGCATGACGGCGTTCTGCAGCCGGATTTCAACGATGAGCTAATCGCCAAGAGCTGTGTAAGTCATGCAGGCGAAACCCGATTCGTCGGCTGAGTTGGCGTGGAACCTCGATTTCTCGGCAACAGACTCGTTGACCAAGTCTGGTTCAAGCCTTACCGGCCGCCTGGTGCGCCAGCTGGCTGCCCCTGGAATCGCGCACGTTGCGCGGGAGGCAGTTGGCGAAATTGCTGCATCAGCTTTTCGCGCTGTTCGGGCGGCAGTTCCTGA
>CAIKJM010000277.1 GCA_903827735.1 uncultured Rhodanobacter sp.
GACGCTTTTCCGTTCGACCATCTCGACCCGACCAAGCTAATTCCGGAGGAATTGGTCCCGCTCACGGTAATCGGCCGCATGGTGCTCGATCGCTATCCGGACAACTTCTTCGCCGAAACCGAACAGGTCGCGTTCTGCCCGTCGCACGTGGTACCCGGTATCGATTTCTCCAACGACCCGCTGCTGCAGGGTCGCCTGCACTCGTATCTCGATACGCAGCTCTCGCGCCTGGGCTCGCCGAACTTCCATCAGCTGCCGATCAATGCGCCGAAATGTCCGTTTGCCAACCAGCAGCGCGATGGCCATATGCAGATGCAGGTACCGAAGGGCCGCGTCAGTTACGAACCTAGCTCGCTCGACCCGACGTCGCCTCGTGAAACGCAGGCTGGTTTCCGCAGCGCCGCCGTCGCCGACGCCAGTGGCACCAAGGGCCGCGTTCGTCCAGAGAGCTTTGCCGACCATTACAGCCAGGCACGCCAGTTTTTCCGCAGCCAGACCCGGTACGAGCAGGCGCATATCGCTTCGGCACTGGTATTCGAACTGTCCAAGGTGGAAACGCAGCACGTGCGTGAGGCTGTGGTCGGCCATCTGCGGCATATCGGCGAAGACCTCGCCCGCCGCGTAGCCGATGGACTGGGACTGGACGCCCTTCCCGCGCTACCGGCGACCGCCGTCGAAACAAAGGACGCGAAGGTCTCTCCTGCGCTGCAGATCATCGGCAAGATGAAAGACACGCTGAAGGGCCGCACCGTGGGCATCCTCATCCACGACGGCTCCGATGCCGCCGCGATCAAGTCGGTAAAGAAAGCCGTCGAAGCCGCCGGAGGCGGGGTGAAACTCGTGGCCACTCGCGTGGGCGGCATCAAGCTCAGCGACGGAAAGAGTACGGCTGCAGACGGCCAACTCGACGGCACACCGTCCTTGATATTCGATGCGGTAGCGCTGGTGCTCTCTCCGGCAGCCGGCAAACAGCTGGCTGGCGTGGCGGCCGCCGTGGATTTTGCCCGTGAAGCCCTTGGTCATCTCAAGGCCATTGCCGCCGACGAAGGGGCGCAAGCGGTGCTGGCGGCCGGTGGCATAAGCAAAGATGCTGGTGTGGTCGATACCGATGACACCAAGGCGTTTATCAAGGCGGCGAAAACCCGCCAGTGGGAACGCGAAGCCAAGCTGCGCTTGCTCGCCTGAGCGTTGAGAGCATAAAAAAACAAAGGCCGCCCCAGCAAAGGGCGGCCTTCCTTTTGACATTCGACTTGCCGCGGATACCGGAGCGGTCGCCCGCCGTGGGCTAAGCCGACGGCGCCTCGAGCGACTGCCCGATCAGCTGATGCAGCGCGTCCGAGCCGTATGGCTTCTGCAAAATGCGCGTACGCTCATCGAGATCGATACCGCTCACCGTGTCGTTACCCGTGGCAAAAATTACCGGCAGATGCGGCTGCTTCTCGCGCAGCGCTTTCACTAGATCGACACCGGACATATCAGGTAAGCCGACGTCGGTGAGCAGCAGATCGATCGAATGCTCGCTAAACGCACTGATCGCCTGCTGCGCATCGGCGGATTCGATCACCTCGTAGCCCTTCGCTTCAAGAATATCGACAATGCTGACGCGGATCATCCAGTCGTCCTCGCAGACAAGAATGCGCCGCTTGTCGGCCGACGCGGACAAGGCAGCAGGACTAGACACCGCCGACGACGGCTCTGTTGGCGCAGCCGCTTTTTCGTTGCGCAGCGCCTGCGCGGTCAACACCTGACGCAGTTTTTTGGCCAGCGCCTCGCGCGTATACGGCTTGGTCAGAAGATCCACACCCTCATCAAGACGCCCGCCGTGGACGATCGAATTTTCGGTGTAGCCCGAGGTAAACAACACGGCCAGATGCGGCAAGCGCTCGCGCGCCTTGCGCGCCACTTCCGGGCTCTTCAGCGAGCCAGGCATCACTACGTCGGTAAACAGCAGATCGATAGGAATGCCGCTTTCGATAATGGTCAGCGCACCCTGCGCATCACGCGCCTTGAGCACCCGATAACCCAGATCAGCCAGCAGCGCCACAACGGTATCGCGCACCGCATCGTCATCCTCGGCGACCAGAATAGTTTCCGTACCGCCGGTGACGACGCCCGAGTCGTGATCGATGATGACATCCTCGGTCTGCACCGAACGCGGCAAATACAGCTTAATCGTGGTTCCCTGCCCGAGCTCGCTGTAGACCTTGATATGGCCACCGGATTGTTTCACGAAGCCGTAGACCATCGACAAGCCAAGCCCGGTACCGTGGCCTTCCGGTTTGGTCGTGAAGAACGGCTCGAACACCTGGCCGATAATTTCCTCGGGGATGCCGCAGCCGGTGTCGCTCACTGCCAGCATCACGTACTGACCAGGCATCGCATCGGGGTTGGTCTGCACGTAATGATCGTCGAGCGAGGCGTTGCCCGCTTCGATCGTCAAACGACCGCGGCCGTTCATGGCGTCGCGCGCGTTGATCGCCAGATTGAGCAACGCATTTTCCACGTTGGCCGGATCGATCAGCGTGTTCCACAGGCCACCGGCCGCGATAGTCTCTATCTCGATCGCCTCGCCGAGCGCGCGGCGCAGCAGATCGTCAAGATCGCGAATCAGACGCCCCAGGTTCACCACCTTAGGCGCCAGCGGCTGTCGACGTCCGAAAGCCAGCAGCTGCGAGGCCAGCTTCGACCCGCGCGAGACGCCGGAACTGGCGGCGGGCAAGAAGCGCGCCTACCTGCAGCGCTACGGGCATCCCAACGCGCAGAACTACTGGCACTTCCTCACCGGCGACGAGGCGAACATCCACGCGCTCACGGAAGC
>CAIKJM010000278.1 GCA_903827735.1 uncultured Rhodanobacter sp.
GCCGGCGCGCATTACGCCTGGCTGGTGATCGTGCTGAGCCTGGTTGCGATCGTCTACATCGGCTATGTCGCGCTGGTGCAGGAGGACATGAAGAAGCTGGTGGCGTATTCGTCGATTGCTCATATGGGCTTCGTGACGCTGGGCATTTTCATCGCCTTTCTCCTGATGCGCGATCCGGCCAGCGTGGACATGGCCAAGCTCGGCATGCAAGGCGCCATGATCCAGATGATTTCGCACGGCTTCGTGTCGGGCGCGATGTTCAGCTGCATCGGCGTGATGTACGACCGCATGCACACGCGCCAGATCAAGGATTACGGCGGTGTCATCAACGTGATGCCGTGGTTCGGCTTTTTCTACGTGCTGTTTGCCATGGCCAACTGCGGCCTGCCGGGCACCAGCGGGTTCGTCGGCGAGTTCATGGTGATTCTGGCCAGCTTCAGCGCCAATCCGTGGATTGCGCTATTCGCCGCGTTCACGCTGATCATCGGCGCGGCCTACACGCTGTGGATGGTGAAGCGCGTGCTTTGGGGCGACATCACCAATCCGCACGTGGCCGAGATGAAGGAGATCAATGGTCGCGAGACGTTGGTGCTGATCGCCTTCGCCGCCGCGGTACTGGCGCTCGGCGTCTGGCCGCAGCCGTTGGTCCACCTGATGGACACCTCGGTGTCGCATCTGGTGCAGCAGCTTGCCATTCACAAGATTTGATCGGGACCAACCATGCCGAATTTGAATGACATCAGCATCATGGCCCCGGAGTTTTTCCTGGTTGGCGCAGCGTGCGTATTGTTGTTGCTTGACGCTTTCATGACGCTGAAAGAGCGCCCTTGGTTGCACTGGATCGCTATCGCGGTGCTGCTGGTGGGGGTCTACCTCGTTGTCGCCGGCCAGCCAGCGCAGACGGTCACTGCCTTCGGCGGCATGTTCGTGCGTGATCGCGTTGCCGAGATCCTTAAGGTCTTCGCCTTGCTCACCACGGCCATCGTTTTCGTGTACGCCAGGCCGTATCTGATTGACCGCAAGCTGGTGAACGGCGAGTTTTATACGCTGATGATCTTCGCGGTGATCGGCGTCATGCTGCTGGTGTCTGCCGGCAGTCTGGTCACGGTGTACCTGGGACTGGAGCTGCTGTCGCTGTCGTCGTATGCGCTGGTGGCATTGAATCGCGACGCCCGGCTGCCGTCGGAAGCGGCGATCAAGTATTTCGTGCTGGGTGCGTTGGCCTCGGGCATGCTGCTGTACGGTATGTCGATGGTTTACGGCGCGTCGGGCATGGGCGGTACGCCGACGCTGGATTTGGCGCAGCTGCACCACGTCACGTCGTACACCACGGCGCCGAAACTGCTGCTGTTCGGGCTGATCTTCATGATCGTCGGTATCGGCTTCAAGCTGGGCGCCGCGCCGTTCCACATGTGGATTCCGGACGTATATCAGGGTGCGCCGACGCCGGTCACCGCGTTTATCGCGTCGGGTTCCAAGCTGGCGGCGTTCGGCATGGCGTATCGCCTGCTCGATGCCGGCATGGGCGACCTGGCGCACCAGTGGCAGCTGATGCTGGCGGTACTGGCGGTGCTTTCGCTTGCGATAGGTAACCTGGTCGCGATCGTGCAGACCAATCTGAAGCGTCTGCTGGCCTATTCGACCATCTCGCATATGGGCTATCTGCTGCTCGGCCTGTCGGCTGCCAGCCCGGAGGGCTATGCCGCGGCGATGTTCTATGCGATCTGCTACGCGCTGATGAGCGTGGCGGCATTCGGCGTGATTCTGGCGCTGGCACGATCGGGCTTCGAGTGCGAGGAGATTTCCGATCTGAAAGGCCTGAATCAGAAGTCGCCCTGGCTGGCCTTTTTGATGATGCTGGCGATGTTCTCGCTGGCCGGCGTGCCGCCGCTGGTCGGCTTCTGGGCCAAGGTGCTGGTGCTGGAGTCGGCGATTCACGCCAACATGCTGTGGCTTTCGCTGGTGGGCGTGGTGTTTGCCATCATCGGCCTTTACTACTACCTGCACGTGGTCAAGGTGGTTTATTTCGACAAACCGTCCGAAGGCAGCGTGCTGGCCGCGAAGCCGGATGCGTCGCTACGGATCGTGCTGTCACTCAATGCGCTGGCATTGCTGGCTCTGGGCCTGTTTTGGGGTCCCCTGCTGGGCTGGTGCCGCAGCGCGTTCGGGCTGTGATCGTCCACCGCTTCATCGTCGGCACCGTTCAATTGCATGTTTATGACTTTTTCGGTGGCCATTCGCTTGCAAGAAACCGGCCATACGATTAAACTTCTCGGACTCTGATGCGGGGTGGAGCAGTCTGGCAGCTCGTCGGGCTCATAACCCGAAGGTCGCAGGTTCGAATCCTGCCCCCGCTACCAGATCTTTCTTGATGCAAAGAAAGCCTCCTCGTGAGGCTTTTTTGTTGGGCGTTAGGCCATGCGGCGCTGGAATCGGATGTTTTGGGCGCGGTAAGGTGCGGTAGAGCAGATACATCGGCGGAGTAGGGAAATGGGCCGTTGGAGCCCTTTTTTTGTTTCTGCAGTTCCCAGTTTGATGATGTGATTGACGGTGGTCTGGGAGACAAACCCATGGATACAAAGGCATTGGCGGTGCGATTCAACGACGTTCTGGCCGATCTGCGGCTGGAATGCATCGGTGTGGAGTTCACCCCGTCGCATGGGCAGAGTACCCTTCGGGTTTATCTGGATCTTCTGGACAAGAGCGAACCCGGTGAGGCTGGCGCAGACGGTGAACGTCGCGAGGTAGGCATCGAGGATTGCGAAACGGCAAGCCGCGAGCTGTCGGCCCTGCTGGATGTCGAGGATCCGATTCCGGGCAACTATGTGCTGGAAGTGTCCTCGCCCGGCCTGGATCGTCCGCTGTTTAGCGCAGCACAATTTGCGAAAGTTGTCGGTCAGGAAATCAAGCTGCTGCTGAATGCGCCACTGGACGGTCGTCGGCGCCTGCGCGGCAAGCTGATCTCTGTTGAAGGCGAGCACATCACGCTGGAAGCCGAAGGCAAAACGTTCGCGTTCGAGCATTCGCTGGTGGATACCGCCCGCGTGGTGCCGGATTGGGTGGCGCTGGGTTATGCGCCGCAGCCCAAACGCGGCGGCAAGCCGGCCAGCAAGTGATTAAAGAATTGAATAGTGCGGCCATGGATGGCCGCTTCGTGATCCTGGCGTTCAGGGACGAACGCAAAAGTCGACGTTTGGGAAGCCTGCGGGCGCCTATGGAGTTGCTGCAATGAGCAAAGAGCTTTTGCTGGTCGTTGATGCCGTCGCCAATGAAAAGGGCGTGCCGCGTGAAGTCATTTTCGAAGCCATGGAAGCCGCGCTGGCTTCGGCGGCGAAGAAGCGCTATCCGGACGAAGAGCCGGATATTCGCGTGTCCATCGACAGCGATACCGGCGAATACGAGACCTTTCGCCGCTGGGAAGTGATTGCCGACGATGGCGAGATGGAGTCGCCGTCCTATCAGCTGCGCCTGATGGACGCGATCGACGAGCGCCCGGGCGCCGAGGTCGGTGAATTCATCGAGCAGCAGGTCGAGAACGCCGAGTTCGGCCGCATCGCCGCGCAGGCCGCCAAGCAGGTGATCGTGCAGCGCGTGCGTGAAGCCGAGCGCCAGCAGGTGGTCGACGCCTTCGCCGATCGCGTGGGCGAGCTGGTCACCGGCATCGTCAAGCGCGTCGAGCGCGGCAATATCTATCTGGACCTGGGCAGCAATGCCGAGGCATTCATTCCGCGCGACAAGACGATTCCGCGCGAATCGGCCCGTGTCGGCGATCGCGTGCGCGGCTATTTGTATGAAGTGAAGTCCGAAGTGCGCGGTCCGCAGCTGTTCGTGTCGCGCGCCGCACCGGAGTTCATGATCGAGCTGTTCAAGCTCGAAGTGCCGGAAGTGGGCCAGGGCTTGGTCGAGATCAAGGGCTGCGCCCGCGATCCGGGCGACCGCGCCAAGATCGCCGTGCTGGCACACGACAGCCGTACCGATCCGATCGGCGCCTGCATCGGCATGCGCGGTTCGCGCGTGCAGGCGGTGTCGAACGATCTCAACGGCGAGCGCGTCGACATCATCCTGTGGCACGAGAATCAGGCGCAGTTCGTCATCAATGCGATGGCGCCAGCCGAAGTGCAGTCGATCATCATGGATGAAGAAAAGCACTCGATGGACATCGCGGTGGCTGAGGACAAGCTGTCCCAGGCGATCGGTCGCGGCGGCCAGAACGTGCGTCTAGCTAGCAAGCTCACCGGCTGGCAGCTCAACGTGATGACCCAGGATCAGGTCACCGCCAAGAGCGAGTCCGAGCAGGAGGCCGCGCGCCAGCTGTTCATGGACAAGCTTGAAGTCGACCAGGAAATCGCCATTATCTTGGTGCAGGAAGGTTTCTCTAGCGTCGAAGAAATCGCCTACGTGCCGAGCGCCGAGCTGCTGGCCGTCGAGGGCTTCGACGAAGATATCGTCGAGGAACTCCGCGCCCGCGCCCGCGATGCGCTGCTCACCGAGGCACTGGCAGCGGAGGAGGGCGTGGGTGACCATCAGCCTTCCGACGAGTTGCTCGCGCTCGAGGGCATGGACGAAGCCACCGCCTATGCACTGGCGGCACGCGAAATCAGCACGCTGGACGACCTGGCCGATCAGGCCGTGGACGATCTGATCGATATCGAAGGCATGGACGAAGCGCGGGCCGCCGCCCTGATCATGGCTGCACGAGCGCCGATGATCGAACGGTTGGAGAAAGGCGGCTAACCCGCGGACGAGGCTGCGCCCTGGATGGGCGCGCCGAGAAAGGTTTCTTCGGAAGCCTTTCACCAGGGATGGCGGTGGCGGTGCAACTTATCGCGGCACAGTCGACAAGGACCGAGAGGTCTTCAGGACCCGAAACGGTCCAAGCGCGGAAACGGCGGAGCAACAACACGATGTCGGATACGATCAAACAACTCGCCCATACTCTGGGCATGCCCGTCGACCGGCTGCTCAAGCAGCTCGGCGAAGCCGGCATGGAATTTTCCGATCAGGAACAGACCATCAGCAGCACCGAAAAGGTGAAGCTGCTGGGGTTCCTGCGTCGCACGCACGGCAAGAACGAAGTCGCCGCCGAAACCGACGACAGCGCGCCGCGCCAGATTACGCTCAAGCGCCGCACCGTCGGAGAGCTGAAAATTGCCACGCCAGGCGCCCGCGGCACCGTGGGCACGGCCAAGACGGTCAACGTCGAGGTTCGCGCCAAGCGCACCTACGTCAAGCGCAGCGAAATTGCGGGAGACGCCGGCGTCGATAGCGAGCGCGAAGATGCCATGCGCAAGCTGCAGGAGTCGCAGCAGCAGCGCGAGGCCGAAGAACAGGAGCGCGCCGAAGCCGAGCAGCGCCGTCAGCAGGAAGCCCAGCAGCGCGCGCTCGATGAGCAGCAGCGCCAGCAGGAGCAGGCCGATGCCCAGGCTGCCGTCGAATCGGCCGCCGCCAGCGCCGACCAGGCCGAGGAAGCGCCGGCGCCGACCCCAGTGGCCGATGCACCGGCGTCAGCGCCAGCGGCCGACGAGCCGTTCGTAACCCAGCGTATGGATACGCGCGAGCTGGGCATGATTCTTCCGCGCATCCACGAGCCGCGCAAACGCGAAAAGTTGGTCAAGCCGGCACCCGCGCCGGCGCCCGCACCAGCAGCGCCTGCCGCTGCGCCAGCACCACGTCCCAGCGCCGATGCCAATGCACCTGCCGCTGCCGCGTCGGGCGATGCAAGCCGCAAGCCCAAGCATGCGCGCGAGCGCAGCGAGAGCCCGGGCAGCGGCAAGGAAGAGCGCGATGGCAGCAAGCGTTTCGCCGGTGGCCAGATGCATCTGAGCGAGGCCGATCGGGCTCGCCGTTCGTCCTCGTCGAACAACAAGCGCGGCGGCAAGGCCGGTCGTCTGTCCGGTCGCGAAATGTCACGCAGCAGCAGTGCGCCGACCGGCCCGCACGGTTTCTCGCGCCCGACCGCACCGGTGGTGCGCGAAGTCGTCGTGGCCGAAACCAACAGCGTGGCCGACCTGGCACAGAAGATGGCGGTCAAGGGTTCGGAGGTGGTCAAGGCGCTGTTCAAGATGGGCGTCATGGCGACCATCAACCAGACCGTCGATCACGACACCGCCGTACTGGTGGTCGAGGAGCTCGGTCACACCGTCGTCGCGGACACGCAGAGCAATGCCGAAGACACCCTGGCCGCGCACACGCAGAATGTGGAGCTGGTCGGCGACAAGATCACGCGTCCGCCGGTTGTCACCATCATGGGCCATGTCGATCATGGCAAGACCTCGCTGCTGGATTACATCCGTCGTACCAAGGTCGCCTCGGGCGAAGCGGGCGGCATCACGCAGCACATCGGCGCGTATCACGTCGAAACCTCGCGTGGCGTCATCACCTTCCTCGACACGCCCGGACACGCGGCGTTTACCTCGATGCGCGCCCGTGGTGCGCAGTCGACCGATATCGTGGTGCTGGTGGTGGCCGCCGACGACGGCGTCATGCCGCAGACCATCGAGGCTGTGAAGCATGCGCGCGCCGCCAAGGTGCCGCTGATCGTCGCCGTCAACAAGATGGACAAGGACGGCGCCAACCCGGAGAACGTGAAGCAGGGTCTGGTGCAGTACGAAGTGGTGCCGGAAGACTGGGGCGGCGACGTGCAGTTCATTCCCGTGTCGGCCAAGGCCGGTACCGGCGTGGACGACCTGCTCGATGCGATCTCGATCCAGGCCGAAGTGATGGAGCTGAAGGCCGTGGCCGACGGCCGCGCTTCGGGCGTGGTGATCGAGTCCAGCCTCGATCGCGGCCGTGGTCCGGTGGCGACCGTGCTGGTGCAGCAGGGCACGCTCAAGAAAGGCGACTTCATCGTTTGCGGCGTCGAATACGGCCGCATGCGCGCGCTGATCGACGAAAACGGCAAGCAGGTGCAGGAAGCCGGTCCGTCGATTCCGGTACAGGTGCTGGGCCTTTCCGGCGTGCCGGAAACCGGCGACGACTTTGTCTGCGTCGACGACGAGCGCCTGGCGCGCGAAGTGGCGCAGGAGCGTGAGCTCAAGCGCCGCGAGACGCGGATGGTCAGCAAGAGCAATCGTCTGGAAGACATCATCGCCAAGATGGGTCAGGGCGTGGAGCAGCAGACGCTCAACATCCTGGTCAAGGGCGATGTGCAGGGTTCGGTCGAGGCGCTGCGCGAGTCGCTGACGCAGATCGGCAACGAGCGCGTGCGCGTCAACGTGGTTTCCTCGGGAGTGGGCGGCATCAACGAATCCGACGCTACGCTGGCGGCGGCTTCCAAGGCCCTGGTGATTGGCTTCAACGTGCGTGCCGACGCATCGGCGCGCAAGGTGATCGAGACGTCCGGTCTGGACGTGCGCTATTTCTCGATCATCTACGACGTGATCGATCAGGTGACCCAGGCGGCCACCGGCCTGCTTGGCATGGAAGTGCGCGAGGACATCATCGGTATCGCCCAGGTCCGCGATGTGTTCCGCAGCTCCAAGTTCGGCGCCGTGGCCGGTTGTATGGTCGTTGAAGGCTCGGTCAAGCGCAGCAAGCCGATCCGCGTGCTGCGCGACAACGTGGTGATCTTCGAAGGCGAGCTCGAATCGCTGCGCCGCTTCAAGGAGCTGGTCGACGAAGTGCGCAACGGCATGGAGTGCGGTATCGCCGTCAAGCAGTACAACGACGTCAAGCCGGGCGACCAGATCGAGTGCTTCGAGCGCACGGAAGTCGCGCGTACGCTGTAAAAGCGAAGGGTCAAGGGACGAGTCGAGAGGACTTTCTCGTCCCTCGAATCTCGTCTCTCGCCCCTGGATTTTGAGGAACCTGCCATGCCATCCCGTGATTTCAAACGCACCGACCGCATTGGTGCCGAACTGCGCCGCGAACTGGGTTTGCTGGTGCATTCGGCCGTGCGCGATCACGGCCTGCCGTCGGTCAGCGTGTCCGACGTCGAGATCACTCGTGATCTCGACTGGGCGACGGTGTGGGTTACCGCGCTGATGCCCGAACAGGGGCTGCCGGCAGTGAAGGCGCTCAACGACATCAGCCACGAGATCCGCCATTCGCTGGCGCACAGCGGCATGCGCATGCGGCGCGTGCCAGAGTTGAAGTTCAAGTACGACGATTCGGTCGACAAGGGCGAACGCATCGAATCGCTGCTGCGCCAGCAGTCGCGCGATCTGTTGCCGCCCGCCGGCGACAAGCAAGACTGATCCATCGACGTTGGCATCAAGGCATTGATGAGTCGCTTCATTCGTATTCCGCGTATTCAAAACCGCGAGCTGCACGGCATTCTCCTGCTCGACAAGCCGCTGGGCCTGAGTTCCAACCAGGCGCTGCAGGCGGTTCGACGGTTGTTGCGCGCGTCCAAGGGCGGCCACACCGGCGCGCTCGACCCCCTGGCGACCGGCCTGTTGCCTCTGTGTTTCGGTGAAGCGACCAAGCTGGCCGGCAGCCTGCTGGGCTCGCGCAAGGCGTATATCGCGCAGTGCCAGCTCGGTGTCACCACCGATACGGCGGACAAGGAAGGCGAGGTTCTGTTGAGTCGACCCGTGCCGGTCTTGGATGAGGCCACCATCGAGGCGGCGCTGGTGAAACTGCGCGGTCGCATCCTGCAGGTGCCGCCGGTTTACTCGGCGCTGAAGCAGGACGGCGAGCGACTGTACGTGAAGGCCCGTCGCGGCGAGGCGGTCGAGGTGCCGGCGCGCGAGGTTGACGTCTATCGACTGGATTTGCTCTCTCGCACGAACGATACGCTGACCTTGCACATTGAATGCGGTTCGGGCACCTATGTCCGTTCGCTGGCAGTGGATATTGGCGAGGATCTGGGCTGCGGAGCGCACGTCACGACGCTCCGGCGCCTGTGGGTCGAGCCGTTTCGCGAGCCGCGGATGGTGACCTTGGAAGAGCTGCAGGCGGCGGCGGAGC
>CAIKJM010000279.1 GCA_903827735.1 uncultured Rhodanobacter sp.
CGCCGGCGCATCGATCACGATGTGTTTGCCGTTTTCCAGACGGATGTCCATATGCGGAAAGTACGGCGCGCCGATCACGTATTCGGGCGAGCCCATGCGCAGCGGATAGAAGCCCGCGGCGCTGAACACATACCAGGCAGAAATTTCGCCGTTGTCCTCGTCGCCCGGATAGCCCTGGCCGATCTCGCTGCCGACGTACAGACGCGACAGCGCGTCACGCACCTTGTCCTGCGTCTTCCACGGCTGGCCGGCGACGTCGTACATGTACAGGATGTGGTGCGACGGCTGGTTGCTGTGGCCGTACTGGCCCATGCGCACGTCGCGCGCCTCGAGCATCTCGTGAATCGGCTCGCCGTAGCTGCCGACATGGAAGTTGCCCGGCGTGGCGAAGAACGCATCGAGCTTGGCGGCCAGCCCCGCGCGCCCGCCGTACAGTGCCGCCAGGCCGGCGCCGTCCTGCGGCGCATGAAAGGCCATGTTCCATGCATCGGTTTCGGTATAGTCGCCACCCCAGCGGATCGGATCGAAGTCCGCTTTGCCGTAGCGCCATTGGCCGTTGGCTGCGCGGCCAACGAAGAAGCCGACGTCCGCGTCGAACAAGTTGACGTAGTCGAGTCCGCGGTTGCGGTAGTAGCGCGCATCGTCGGCGTAGTAAGCCGCGTACGGATCGTTGGCCGCGTGCTGCGTCGTCAGCGCATCGGCGAGGTTGCCGATGGCGAAGTCGTTGATATAGCCGTCCATCGACCACGACAGGCCCTCGTCCACGCCGGTGTCGGTATAGCCGTTGAAGATCGAGCGCTGCAGGCCCTTGCGGCCGGTACCCGCGAGCGGACTGACGACCGACGCATCCTTCAGCGCGGACTGATAGAACGAGGCCACGTCGAAATTGCGCACGCCCTTCAGCCACGCGTCGGCGAAGGCGACATCGGCGCTGGTACCGACCATCAGATCAGCGTAGCCCGGTGAGGACCAGCGCGCGATCCAGCCGCCGTCGCGATACTGCTGCACGAAGCCGTCGATCATCTCCCCGGCCTGCGTCGGCGTGAGCAGCACATAGGCCGGCCACGCCGTGCGATACGTGTCCCAGAAGCCGTTGTTGACGAAGTCCTTGCCGTCGACGATGCGCGCACCAGTCCGGCTCGGCGTGTCGGCCGCTACCGGCGCCGAGAACGGGCTGGCGTAGCGGTACACCGGCTGCGCCGCGCTACCGGTATTTTCGTAAGCCTCGTTCGGGTATAGAAACAGCCGATAGAGGTTGGAGTACAGCGTGGTCTTTTCGTCGCGGCTGGCACCCTCGACCTGCACCGCGCCGAGCAGCACGTTCCACGCCTGCGCTGCGCGATCACGCACGGTTTCCAGCGTATCGCTCGGTGCGATTTCCAAGGCGAGGTTGTGCTTGGCCTGGTCGAGGCTGATCAGCGACGTGGCGACGCGCAGGTTGACCACTTTGTTGGTGCGGGTATCGAAACCGAACCAAGCGGCCACGTGATCGCGACCTGCGCCCGTCAGCCGACCGTTGCGCTGCACGGGCTGATCGACCGTGCCGTAAAAGAACAGCCGACCCGCGCCGGTGCTTAGCCGACTCTTGACGTCCGAGTAGCCGCTGAAGCTTTGCCCATTGGGGTCCAGCGTAATCCCGCCCTCATCCTTGAGATTGTCGAACAACAGCTGGGACGTTGCACCGGTGAAGGTGAAGCGGAACATCGCCGCATGGTCGGTCGGCGCCATCTCGGTCACCATACCGTTGTCGAACACCACGCGGTAATCGTGCGGATGCGCCGATTCGTTGGCGTGGATGAAGCCGAGCGAACGCGCGGCGCGATCGAGCAGCGGCACGCCACTGGCCTGCGCCTCGGGCATCAGCTGCAGCGTCTGCCGCTCGCCCATCCACGGGCTGGGCTCGTGCGACAGCTGAAAGGCCTGCAGGCGCGGGTGATTGTCCGGCCCATTGTGGTCCTGATATTGGTACAGCCAGTTAGAGCCGGCGTCGGTCACCGGCGTCCAGAAATTGAAGCCGTGCGGCATTGCCATGGCGGGAAAAACATTGCCGCGCGAGAAGTTGAAGTTGGCGTTGCTGCCCCGCCGTGTATCGACGAAGTCGACCGGCTGATGGCGCGCGTCCGGCGCCACGCTGCCGAGGCGGATATCGTCGACATACCCTTCGATCGACGAGGCGGGGCCATCGTGATCGAGCAAGATCTGCTTCACGCGTCGACCCGCCGCCACGTGCCCGAGGTCGATGGAAACGACATTCCACTGGTCCGGATACAGCACCCGACCTTCCCCCTGTCCGCGGGCGGTGGCGGGAATGCGATGCTGATCGAACGCACCGCGGGTCGACAGGCGGCTGCCATCGTCGAACAGCAGATCCAGCGCGACATAATTGGCGGGATTGCGCAGGTCATCGCCGTTGCGCTGCGGAAAGATCACATACGACAGCTGCGTATCCGCGCGCACCGACACGTCGACGTCAAACAGCTTCTGCTGCTGGCTGCCGCCGGCGGTACCACGATAGTGCAGCGAACGTAGGCCAGTGAAACCCACGTCCGGCTTCGCGGTAAGCACGACATTCTTGGGGGGACCGCCATCGACCTGTGCGCTGAACGGCGCTCCGGGTGGCCCGACGACGGGCGTGGGTTGACCAACTTCGAACGAGGTCTGGAAGCTGTCGACCAAGGTCTTAGCCGAGGCGACGCTGCCTGCCAGCACCGCGCCAGCGATGATCGTCGCGACCGCTTTGGGGGCGCGTCGCGTATTGCGCGATGCCGATGCCTTCATGCCAAATCCTCTGTCGCTTTCTTCTACCTGCAGTCGTTCGAGGCGCCGCGCCACAGCATGGCGAGCCAAGGCGCATCGAACGGGGAGTCTGGAGTGGAAGCGATCCGGGCGGCACTGTCAAACCGCAGCGTGCTGTCGAGCGGATGACGCGGCTCAGCCCATGCCGGGGACGGTGCTGTCCGCAATGGCGTTGAAGCGGTCCGCGATGTAGTCGTCGGTGAAGCTGGTCATGCCCCAGTTGCGGATAAAACCGCAGTGGCCGCCGTAACGCGAAATATCCAGTTCGATATTCGGCGGCAGCTGCAGCTCGCGGAAGGCGTTGATCGGGATGACCGGATCATCTTCCGCCGTGAGAATGGTTGCCGGAATCTGCATGCCGGCCAGCGCGCTGCCGGCGACTGAATAGCCGTCCAGATATTCTTCCAGCGAACCGAAGTCGGTGTGCCGCAGCACCAGCGCCTCGGTGAGCCCGCGCATATTCTGCTTCAACTCGGACAGCTCGAAATACTGCTGCTGCGGAAACGCCGCCTGCTTGGCGCGCAACGAGTGCCGCCATTTCTGCATGAAATACGCGTTGTAGAACCAGCGCGCCTTGCGTTCCAGCGAGCGCAACCCCTCGGCCGGATCGATGATCGGACAGACCGCCAGCGCATAGGCCAGCGGAATCCCCCGCCCCGGTGCGGCGAGCGCGGCGCGCAGCGCAAAATTCCCGCCTAGCGAGAAACCAGCCAGCGCCATCGGCCGCGACGGCCAGCGGCTGGCGATGTCGCCCAGGGCGTGGATCACTTCGTCGATGCGGTTGGAGTGGAACAGGGCTTCGTTGAAGGCAAAGCTTTCGCCGTGGTCGCGGAAGTTCAGCCGGAAAATATCCCATCCATCGAGCAGCAGGCGACTGCCCGTTTGCAAGACGTAAGTGGAGTCGACGCTGCCTTCCCAGCCGTGAAACAGCACGGCCAGGCCACGCGACTGCGGATGGGTTTTCTGCGCCGTGTAGGCGCCGGTCAGGCGCACGCCGTTGCCACCGTCCACCACCACTTCTTCCGCTCCCTGCAAGACCGTTTTAGCCGCGCGAGGGAGCAGATAACGACGTACGCCGCTGGAGGACAGCAGGGTCTGCGTGTGGCCGCTGCGCAGCGGCCATGGCGGATGGAAATCGGCGCCGCGCAGCAATTTGGAACGAGACACGCTCATGCGGCCGCTTTACTCACCGCAGCGCCGCCAAGCGCCGTGTCGATGCGCTCGCGCGACAGCTCGGCCATGCGCCGGCGTGCATCGGGCGACGCCGGCACGGCAGCGAGAAAATGTACCTCGGCATCCAACGGCGCCTCACCGAGCAGGCGCAGGATGTTGTACACAAAGCTCTCGTTGACGCGAAAGCCGGCATCGATGATGCGTACACCGTTGCGGGCAAAGCGCAGAGCCACCGGCTGCACCGGCACGTCGGCGTCCAGCGCCGCCTGGAATATCCGCGCGTGGAAAACCTTCAACACGCCGTTGTACCCACTGCCGCCTTCCGGAAACACGGCCACCGACCGGCCGCCGCGAAGGCGCTCGACCATCACCTGCATCACCGACGAGAGCGAATGGTTGTTGCCGCGGCGATGAAAAATGGTGCCGGCGCAGGCGGCCATCCAGCCGACCAGCGGCCAGCGGGCGATCTCCGACTTGGCCACGAAACACGCAGCGCGCTGGCTGTGCAGCATGACGATGTCGATCCACGAGGTGTGGTTGGCGACAAACAGCACCGCATCGGGCAGTGGCTGACCGATGCGCACCGAACGCATGCCAAAGATGCGCAGCAGCATGCGCGACCACCAGCGGATCAGCCGGTGCGTAAACGGCTCGCGGCCGTTGCGCATCACGGCGAAGCGATTCCAGGTGACGATCATCGCCAGCAAGATGCCCAGCACGATGTGGCCTAGCAGCAGCGGCACGCGCCAGAGGTAGCGCAGCGGGCGCAGGCGATCGGGCGTGGTGGCGGGCGTGGAGTCGGTGCTCATGGGTCAGTTAGTTTAGCGTTAATCAACGCGCGCTTGAATGTTCAAAGTTTCACTTGCGTCAGCGGCAGTGATGGTGACCGCTTGACAGTGCGCAGAACAAAACTGGAGTTGACGTCGGCGACGCCGGCGGCATTGAGCAGATGATCGAGCAGGAAGCGCGAGAAGTCCTGCAGATCGGCCACGTGGACATGCAGCAGGTAGTCCATGTCGCCGGTCAGGGCGTGGCAGGCCACCACTTCGTCCCACCCGTTGACGCGCTCGACGAAGCCCTCGATCGCCGAGCTCTCGTGCTTGGTCAGCTGCACGCGCACGAAAGCCTGCAGGCCCAGACCGACCGCCTGCGGATCGACCTGGGCCGCATAGCCGGTGATGATCTTGTCCGACTCCAGCCGCTGGAGCCGGCGCAGGCAGGCCGAAGCGGACAGGCTCACGCGCTCGGCCAGCTCGGCGTTGGTGATGCGGCCCTCGCCCTGCAGCACGGCCAGCATGCGTAAATCGGTGCGGTCCAGGGCCGTCATGCGCACGATACCTTTTGTAATTATCTCTATAACGCAAGAATAGTGCATACATAGCCCTATATCGAGCAACTAAACAAGCTTCATGTGCGGCTTCGGCCGTAGACTATGCGTTCTGACCCGCTCAATACCCGGAGTTCGCCATGGAAACCCCTCGCCGCGTCGAACACCAGCAGACCGACCGCGGCTATGTGCCGGTGTATGCCACGGGTGTGGTCGAGCAGCCGTGGGCCAGCTATTCGCGCACCGACCACGACGTGTGGGACACGCTGTACAAGCGTCAGCGCGAGATGCTGCCCGGTCGCGCCTGCGCGGAGTTCATGGCCGGCGTCGAGCGCTTTGGTCTGGGCGATGGCGGCATTCCGAAGTTTGCCGACCTCAACAGGGTGCTTGGCGAAGCGACCGGCTGGGAAGTGGTCGCCGTGGAAGGGCTGCTGCCGGACGAGGTGTTTTTCGATCACCTGGCCAACCGCCGTTTTCCGGTGAGCTGGTGGATACGCAAACCTGACCAGCTCGATTACCTCAGCGAGCCGGACCTGTTCCACGACCTGTTCGGCCATGTGCCGCTGCTGCTCAACCCGGTGTTCGCCGACTACATGCAGGCCTATGGCCGCGGTGGCATGAAGGCCTTTGCAATCGGCCCGGAAGCGCTGATGAACCTTACGCGGCTGTACTGGTACACGGTCGAATTCGGCCTTATCCATACCAGCGAAGGCATGCGGATCTACGGCGCCGGCATCGTCAGCTCGAAGGGCGAGTCGATCTATTCGCTGGATTCAGCCGCGCCGAACCGTATCGGCTTCGGTCTGGAGCGCGTGATGAATACCCGCTACCGCATCGACACGTTCCAACAGACGTACTTCGTGATCGACAGCTTCGAGCAGCTGTTCGAAGCGACCCATCCGGACTTCACGCCGATCTATGCCCGCCTCAAGCAGCGGCTGACGCACAGCGCCGGCGACGTGCTCGACGATGAGCGCGTGTTTACCCACGGCACGCGCGAAGGCTTCGCTACCAACGCCGACGCCTGAAAGACGACGATTAATTACAGGCTCTCCGCTGGCGAGCCCTCAGCGCGGTACGGCGTCGACCTGTTGCTTGTTCGACCCATGGCCTGATGATGCCGATCCACAGCGCATAGCCGGTGCGGTTCATGTGCAGCCCGTCGGCGCCAAACCACTTCCACTGCGGCTGGCCGTCGGCGCCGAGCATGGGCGTATAGACGTCCAGATAGGTCACCTGATTCTGCGCGGCCGCATAGGCCTTGATTAGGGCATTCGCCTCACGCACTTTGGGCAGCAGCACCTGGCGCGCCATGCTCGGCTTGATCGCGACGAACGCGATCGGTACACCGGGGTCGACCGACCTGACCTTACGCACGAAGGCGGCAAAATCGTCGCGCACCTGCGCCGGGCTGTGGCCGTCCTGCAGATCGTTGTCACCCGCGTACAGCACGACGGCGCGCGGGTGATAAGGCGCCACGATGCGATCCGCAAAATACGTGGAATCGCCCAGTTCCGAACCGCCGAAGCCGCGGTTGATCACGCTGAGCTCCGGGAAATCGGCAGCAAGACTTTTCCAGTGCTCGATCGACG
>CAIKJM010000280.1 GCA_903827735.1 uncultured Rhodanobacter sp.
GGCCAGCACGGTCGCGGACGAAAGCAGCGGCGACAGCGCGGCAGCGAACGCTACCGCCGCAGGGCTGGTGAAAATCAGCAGATCGTCGGCAAGGGCATGCTGCAACGCTGCACGGGCTACAGCCTGATCGGACACACCGCGCAGCGACAGGCCCGGCAGCAGCATCGGCACGCCGCCGCGGGCACGCACCCTGCGCGCCATCGAAGCAGCCGTACCGGCGGGGCGTGTGATGACCACCGTGCGGCCGCCCAGATCCGGGGGAGTTTGCCGCTGCATCTTCGCCTCGCATCCACTTCTCGCCATTGGCCGTAAGTGTAACGACCTACCTACAATCGGGTATTCACCCGTACGGACAGAGCCTCACGTGAGTACCATCGATCTCCCAACGCACAACCTCGCCCGCCAAGCAAAGCAGCTGGTGCAGTTCATGCGCGATGAAATTCCCATGGCGCTGGCGATGGATATCCGCCTGGGCGACTGTGACGAAGACCATCTGGATCTGCTCGCCCCGCTCGCACCCAACGTCAACGACAAGGGCAGCGCGTTCGGCGGCAGCCTGGTCAGCGTCATGACCCTCAACGGCTGGGCGCTGGTGGAGTTGGCCCTACGCCGGCACGGCGAGGACTGCGACCTGTTCGTCGGCGAGTCCAGCGTGCATTACCTGACGCCGGTGCTGCGCGATTTCCGCAGCGAAGCCAAGCTCTCGGCGCAGGCGGACTGGGCGACGTTTTTTCGCACGCTGGATACGCGTGGGAAGGCGCGCATCGAGGTGGTTTGCTCGGTACCCGGCGAACACGGTAAGCCAGCGGCGACGCTATGCGCCCGCTTCGTCGCCAAACGGCGCAGCGCGCAGGCGTCTTGACGCCACCGGACGCCGGCAGCGGCTTGAGGCAGAATAGATCAGTAAGCAGCCACCCCTTCGCCAAATCGCTGTCATACCGACTGAGGCTACCCGCCATGCGCCGCGTACTGAGCATTCTTGCCCTCGTTTCTTTGCTTCTCCTGGCCGGCTGCGCCACGCAAAAACGCAGTGATACGCTTGACACCACGCTCAGAGCGTATGCCAGCGCGGTGCGCTGGGGCGATTTTCAGAGCGCCGTGGTATTTCTTGATCCGAAGACGCGCGCCGACAAAATGCCCACTGCGCTCGACCTGGCGCGCTACAAGCTGGTGCAAGTCAGCGGATACGACGCCGGCAATGGCCCGGTGCCCGACGGTGAAAACCAGGTTCGGCAGATCGTGCATATCAACCTGATCAACGTCAGCACGCAGTCCGAACGCAGCATCGTTGACCGCCAGACCTGGCGCTACGACGAAACCACCAAGCACTGGTGGCTGACCAGCGGGCTGCCGGATATCACGCAGCAGCAGTAGTACTCGCGGCGGACAAGTTCACCGCGTGGCAGCGTCCCTGCCGGACTCGTACTGCCCGTATAATCGCCGGTTTACCCGAACAGCCGCACTTCACGCGGCAGTGGAACCACGATGAACGATTTTCTGCACAAGCTGCCCGAATTTATCGGCAACCACGCGGCGCTGTCCGCGCTGTTCGCAATCCTGCTGCTGGCGCTGATCGTTATGCAGATCACCGAACTCTTCAGCAAGACCAAGGTGCTTACGCCCGCCGGCCTGACCCTGCTGATCAACCGCGAGAGCCCGCTGCTGGTCGATCTTTCGGCCGTGGTCGACTTCGAAAAAATGCATGTGCCCGGCGCCAAGCATGTGCTGATGAGCCAGTTCGATCCGGCGAACAAGGATCTGGCCAAGGCGCGCGAGCTGCCGGTGGTCGTGATGGACAAGGACGGCCGCGGCAACTCGATCAAGGCTGCGCAGCAGTTGGTCAAGGCTGGCTTCACCAAGGTCTATACGCTGGGCGGCGGCGTGCTCGCCTGGCAGCAGGCGCAGCTGCCGCTTGCCAAAGGCAAGAAATAAGCTATTCGGCGCCCGCCAAGGCGCGCTCGCTCGCCGCTAAAGGTGGTGAATCCCGGCGCGGCCGTTAAGTATCTGCGCCAGCACATCGGGCGCATATTCGAACGAGTCGTAGTACAGGCGATCCTCGGGCAGGCCAGCCTGCAGAAACAGCTGGTGGCCGGCCTCGATCATCGGCGGCGGTCCGCTCATATAGACGTCGTAGCCGGACAGCTGCGGGTGATCGAGCAGAACCACTTCGTGCACCAGGCCGCTGCGCATGCCGTCAGCCTGCTCGGGGTCGGACACCACCGCGTGAAATTGCAGGTTCGGCGCTGCCTCGGTCCAGCGCTCCGCCAGCGCGGGCATGTAGATATCCGCCGCGCTGCGCGCACCCCAGTAAACGTGCATAGGCCGGCGCGTGCCCAGCGCGATGAAGTGCTCGACGATCGCCTTGATCGGCGCAAACCCGGTGCCGCCGGCCATGAAGATCATCGGCCGCTCGGAATCCTCGCGCGGCACGAAGGTGCCTAGCGGCCCCTCAATGCGCAGCACGTCGCCGACCTTGAGACTTTCGTAGACCCACGAGGTGAAGCCGCCGCCAGCCGCCTGGCGCACATGCAGCTCGATCATGCCGTCAGCCTGTGGCCCATTGGCAATCGAGAACGGCCGATGCTTGCCGTTCTCCAGGATCACGTCCAGATACTGGCCCGGGACCCAGTTGAGCTTGGTCTCGCCCGGCGCCGGCATCAGATGCAGGCCGACCGCATCGCTGGCCAGCTGCCATTTTTCCGACACCACCACGTCGAGCTGGCGTCTGGCGATCGCTTCGACCGAGGTCACTTCGCGCACGTCCAGCAGCAGGTCGCTGGTCGCCGTGGCCTGGCACAGCAGCACGGCGTGATGGGCCTTGTCGCTGGCGCTCAGCGCCACCGGCGGGTTGTGCGTGTACTCGCATTCGCCCTGCAGCAAGGTGGCCTTGCAGCTGCCGCAGACGCCCGAGCGGCAGGAGTACGGCAGCGCAATGCCCGCGCGCTGGGCGGCCTCGAGCACGGGTTCATCGGCCGCGACGGCGAACTGGCGACCGGAGGATTTGATGGTGGCAGTGAACACCCGAATTTTCCTGATGCATTGTCGCGGCGGTAACAGCGGACAACAATGGCGGTTCGACTGGCAGGAATCAACGATGACGACATCTACCACCCCGATCTGGAAACAGAACACCGACCTTGAGCGCATCAACGCCTGGAACGTCAACACCGCGATGGAGGTGCTGGGCATCCGCTTCACCGCCGTCGGCGACGACTGGCTGCAGGGCACCATGCCGGTCGACCACCGCACACACCAGCCGTTCGGCCTGCTGCACGGGGGCGCCTCGGTGCTGCTGGCCGAAACGCTGGGCAGCAGTGCGGCGATGCTCACGCTCGATCCGGAAAAGGAGCTCACCGTCGGCCTCGACATCAACGCCAACCACATCCGCGGCGTGCGTAGCGGCATCGTAACGGGCACGGCCCGACCGTTTCACCTCGGCCGCACCACCCAGGTGTGGGATATCCGCATCGAGAACGAGGAAGGCTCGCTGGTCTGCGTGTCGCGACTGACCATGGCTGTGGTGCCCGCCCGTGTGATCGGCTCGGCGCTGAAGTGAGCACGTTGAAATGAGCCTGCCTTTCGTGAGAACACGTTGAGCCACGACGCACCCTACGCCACGCTCACGCCGGACTGCGTGCTCGATGCCGTCGGCGCCTGCGGGCTATGGACCGACGGCCGCCTGCTGGCGCTGAACAGCTACGAGAACCGCGTCTGGCAGGTCGGTATCGAGGACAGCTCGCCGGTTATCGCCAAGTTCTACCGGCCTGCGCGCTGGACCGATGCGGCGATCATCGAGGAACACAGCTTCACCCTCGAGCTGGCCGCCGCCGAGCTGCCGGTGGTCGCGCCGCTGCGTTTCAACGATCACACGCTGCTGGAGCACGCCGGGTTTCGTTACGCGCTCACGCCGCGTCGCAGCGGCCGCGCGCCGACGCTAGAGTCACCGGATCAACTGCAGTGGCTGGGCCGACTGATCGCGCGCATGCACGTCATAGGCGCACGTCAGCCGTTCGCCCATCGCGGCACGCTCGATCGCGACACGATGGTGCAGCAGTCGATGCAGGCGGTGATCGGCTCATCGTTGCTGCCGGCGTCGCTGCAAGGCAACTATCGCGCCGCCGCCGAACGGCTGAATGGCGCGATCGAGCAGCGGCAGTCGGCAATCGGCCCGGTGCGCCAGCTGCGCCTGCACGGCGACTGCCACCCGGGCAACGTGCTGTGGACCGACGACGGCCCGCACTTCGTCGATCTCGACGACGCGCGCATGGGCCCGGCCGTGCAGGATCTGTGGATGCTGGCCAGCGAGCCGCGACATATGGATGCGATGCTCGAAGGCTATCGCCAGTTTCGCGATTTCAACGACGAAGAGCTGATGCTGGTGCCGGTGCTGCGCGCGATGCGGCAGATGCATTACGCCGCATGGATAGCCACGCGCTGGCACGACCCAGCGTTCCCCACGGCGTTTCCGTTCGCGGTCGAATCGCGCTGGTGGGAGCAGCATATTGCCGACCTGCACGAGCTGGCCGATGAATTGACGTAACGAGTTTTGCGCAAGTGACTGTCGACGCACCAAGCGTCGCTACGCCAAACGTCAAACCTCAACCGCTCTCCCCAAGCGTCGCGCAGGAAAGTCGAAAGGCACGCGCGCTCAGCACGTACAATGCCGTGTCTTGATTTCGGAGTGACGCATGCGCCTGATTCTTTTTCGCCTGATCGGCATCCTGGAAATCGCCGGCGGCTTTTATGGTGTGGTGGCTGCGCTGCGCCGGCTGCTGCCGCTGGGCTCAACCCACGAAAGTATTTTCACGCTGATTGATCTGGCGGTCTTTGCATTCGTGCTGATCGCCGGCGTGCTGCTGCTGGACAACAGCGAGCGCGGCATCACCTTTTCGCGCTGGGCGCAGCTGCTGCAGGTGCCGCTGATCGCGACCTCGGTGTTCACCTACGCGCTATCCAGCGGGGCCTTTGTCAACGTGTTCTCGACCCTGCACATGCCGCCGCATCTGGCGCTCGACTGGCGCTTCGGCACGCAGGGTTTTGTGCTGGCCACGAGCGGCCCCGGCACGTCACGCATCGGCATCAACCTGCTGGCGCTGCTGTCCTGGCTGGCGCTGCGGTTCCGCTGAATTCGGCAGCGCGCGCGGCTCAGCCCGCCTGCGCCGCGTGCATGAAAAAATCCCGGTCACCGAAGTTGCCGGACTTCAGCACCAGCTGCAGGCCGGGATAGCGGCGACCTAGCGCGACCAGCATGGGCACGCCCGGCGCCAGCTCCGCGCCGATCAGAAAAGCGTCAATGCCAAGGCGGTCGACCACCGCACCCGAGGTCTCGCCGCCGGCCACGATCAGGCGTGACAGGCCCTGCTCGGCCAGCTGAAGGGCGATCGCGGCCAACGCCCCCTCAAGTAACGCACTGACTTTTTCAGCGCCGTAGCGCGCCTGCAGTTCGAGCACCTGCGCCGGCGCGGCGCTGCTGGCGATCAGCGCGGAGCCTTGCCGCAGCTGGTCGCGCGCCCACATGATCGCAGCATCAATGTTTGCACGACCCTCCAGCAGCGCCGGCACATCCAGCCGCAGCACGGGCATATGTTCTTCAGCCGCAGCGATCTGCGCCAGCGTGGCGGACGAGCAGCTGCCGGCGAGAATCAGCGTGCCGCTATCGCCCGTCGCTGCGTTCAGCGTGGGCGAAGCAGCTGGCACCGCGCGAGACGGTGCCAGGGCGCGCGCCAGGCCCAGACCGAGACCGGAGGCGCCCACGGACAGTGCATCGTTCAGCGCTACGCGACCGAGTATTTCCAGATCGGATTCGGACACCGCGTCGGCAATCACGCTGCCGACGCCTTGTTCGCGCAATCGATCCAGCGTCTGGCGCACGGCATCCGCCCCCTGCGCCATCGTCGACAGCGGCAGCAGGCCGACCGGCCGACCGCTCTGCGCCTGCATCAGGCGCACGAGGCTGGAATCGCGCATCGGCGTGATCGGATGATCTTTCAAGGGACTCTCGTCGAGCCGCTGCGCGCCGACAAAGAGGTGACCCTGATACACCGTGCGACCGTTGCGCGGAAATGCCGGGCAGACCAGCGGCATGGCACCCGCGCGCTGCGCCAGCGCGTCGGTCACCGGACCGATATTGCCCTGCGCGGTCGAGTCGAAGGTCGAGCAGATCTTGAACAGCACGTGCCGCGCGCCGCGCTCGCGCAGCCAGGCCTCGGCGGCCAGCGATTGTGCGACCGCTTCGGCAGGTGCGATCGAGCGACTTTTTAGCGCGATCACCACCGCGTCGACATCGGGCAGCGCAATATCCGCTGCCGGAACGCCGATCGTCTGCACTACGCGCAGGCCGTTGCCGGCGAGCGTGCTGGCCAGGTCGGACGCGCCGGTGTAGTCGTCGGCGATGGCGCCGAGCAGCAGGTTCATGAGGCCACCTGCGCAGCGTGGCGATACGGCGCAAACCAGCCCAGACCTTCTGCCGTGCCTGCACGCGGCCGGTACTCGGCGCCGACGAAACCGTCGTAGCCCAGCCGGTCGAGTTCGCGGAAAAGGTAGGCGTAATTCAGCTCCTCGTCGTCGGGTTCGTGCCGATCAGGCACGCCGGCAATCTGGATATGACCGATCAACGGCATCAGCCGCTGCAGCCGGCGGGTGATGTCGCCATGCAGAATCTGCGCGTGGTACACATCGAACTGCAGTTTCAGATTCGGCAGCGCCAGCTCCTCGATCAGCACCGCGGCCGCATCGACATCGTTCAGGTAATAGCCGGGCATGTCCCGCCCGTTGATCGGCTCCAGCAGAAGCGTGACGCCTTCCGCCGCGAGCTGCGCGGCGCACCAGCGAATCGCCTCGCGGTAGGCGTGATCCGCCTCCACGCCGCGCGCAAAGCCGGCCATGAGATGCACCCGTTTCACCCCGAGCGCACGGATATAGGGCAAGGCGCGATGCAGGCCTGCGCGCATCTCATCGGCGCGCTCGGGCAGCGCCGCCAGGCCGCGCTCGCCAGCATCCCAGTCGCCCGGCGGCAGGTTGAACAACACCGTGCGAACGCCAGCGCGCTGCATCCGCTGCGCCAGCACATCGACCGGGTAATCGTACGGAAACAGAAACTCGACGAACGCGAAGCCGGCCGCGGCCGCCGCATCGATGCGATCGAGAAACGGATGCTCGTTAAACATAAAACTGAGGTTGGCGGCGAAGCGAGGCATGGCGCGTTCCTTGGATAAGGCAGGGGATGCATTCAAGCGGCTGCATCGGCCCGATTGATGGGCAGTTGAAGTCCGGCGAGCTGGGCGTAGAGGCGTGCGACGGACGCATCGTCATCGCGATCCATCCCGCTCGCCGCGGTCATCAGAAAAAGTTGCAGTGCGGTGGTGGCTAGCGGCAGCGGAAAATCGCTTTGTCGACCCATCTCCAGCACGATGCCGAGATCCTTGACGAAGATGCTGGTGGCGCTGCGCGGCGCGTAGTCACCGTCGAGCACGTGCTGCATGCGGTTCTCGAACATCCACGAGTTGCCGGCCGACTGCGTGATGACCCGATACACCGCGGCCAGATCCAGACCTTCGCGCGCCGCAAAGGCCATCGCCTCGGCGGCGGCCGCAATATGCACCCCGGCTAGCAGCTGATTGACCATCTTGAAAGCCGCCGCCTGCCCCGCCGTGTCGCCGAGGCGGTGAACGGTGCCGGCCAGCGCCGCCAGGATCGGCGCGGCCGCGTCGAACGCGGCCGCGCTGCCGGACGCCAGCATGCTCAGCGAGCCGTCAGCCGCGCGCACGGCACCGCCGCTCATCGGTGCATCAAGATATAGACGTCCAGACGTCTGCAACCGCTCGCCCAGAGAGCGCGCATTGGCCGGTGACATGGTGGCGCAAGAGATGAAAAGCGCACCGGCCAGCATGTGTTTGAAGCAGCCGTATTCGCCGAACAGCAGCTGTTCGGTCTGCTCGGCGTTCACCACCACGCTGAGCACGATCTCGGCGCCTTCAACCGCGTGCCGGGCATCGCACGCGGCGGTGCCGCCGAGTTGGGAAAAGCGCGCAAGTGCTTCGGAGGACGGATCGTATCCGCGCACGTTGGCACCGGCGCGCAAGAGGCTGGCGGCCATGCCGCCGCCCATGGAACCCAGCCCGATCACGGCCACGTTGCGCCCGGTCAGCGGAAGCGGCTCATGCGCGCGAGGAGCCTTCTTGGCGCTCATGCCCATGCTGCGTGACTCGGATGCAGGGCACGTACAATCATCGCTAAGCCCGACCGCGATGATTGCGCTATCACATTCTGATTGACCGCTTGAGCGCGGGCTGATAACACAGCGTCCATCATCATCTCCTCAAACAGGAAAACCGACCATGCGTGAATCCCAGGCCAGAGAGCAGATCTGCCTGTTCGCCCGCTCGCTGTTCGAGCGCGGCTTGTCGCATGGCTCATCCGGCAACATCAGCGCGCGCCTGGAAGACGGCAGCCTGCTGCTGACGCCAACCGACGCGTCGCTGGGTTTTCTCGACCCGGCGCGACTGTCGCATGTGGACGCCGACGGTCGTCATATCGACGGCGACAAGCCCACCAAGGAGGCGCCGCTGCATCTGGCGCTCTACGAAACCCGGGCCGGCTCCGGCGCCGTGGTGCATCTGCACTCCACCCACTCGGTCGCCGTGTCGATGCTGCCCGAGATCGATGCGCGCTCCGTGCTGCCGCCGCTGACGCCGTACTACGTGATGCGCGTCGGCGACACCGCGCTGGTTCCCTACCATCGCCCGGGCGATCCCGCAGTGGCCGAGGCGATCCGCGACCTGGCCGGTCGGCACGCCTCGGTGCTGCTGGCCAACCACGGCCCCGTCGTCGCCGGTTCGAGCCTCAGCGCCGCGGTTTACGCCATCGAAGAGCTGGAGGAAACCGCGCGGCTTTATCTGCTGCTGCGGGGCCTCAATCCGCGCCTGCTGTCGCCGGAGCAGGTAGCCGAACTGCAGCGCGTATTCACTGCGCCGCCGCCCGACGCACACCACCACGGCGCGGCCTGACGCGCCGCCGTTCCGCCTGCTCAGGCCGCTTTGGCCTGCTGCAGGTGGGCGCGCATCGCCTCGGCAACGCGTTCCATGCCCAGCCGTGGACTGGTAAACACCGGCACGCTGATGCGATCGCCGAGGCTGTCGACCACGCGCCCCATCGACACCTGAGCCAGCACGATCACGTCAACCTCGCCGGCCAGCTTCATCAGCGCCGCGCCCACGATGTCGTCGTGCTTTGCCGTATCGCCGGCCAGCAAGGCGTCGAAGGCCCCTTCGCAAAGCTTTTTCGTCACGCTGATGCGTTTGCCGTTCTCGATCGCCACCTGCTCGATCAGTCGCGCGGTCGGATCAAGCGTCGTCTGCACGGTTGCCGCCACGCCGATGCGCGTA
>CAIKJM010000281.1 GCA_903827735.1 uncultured Rhodanobacter sp.
GAACAGTTGGACGGCTATCTGTTCACCAAGCTTGGTTGGGTGCAGAGCTACGGCTCGCGCTGCGTGAAACCGCCGGTGATCTTCGGCGACGTTGCGCGCCCCGCCCCGATGACCGTGCGGTGGTCGAAGTACGCGCAGTCGCTGACCGACAAACCCATGAAGGGCATGCTGACCGGGCCCGTCACCATGCTGCAGTGGTCGTTCGTTCGCGACGACCAGCCCCGCGAAACGGTATGCCGGCAGATCGCGCTGGCGCTGCGAGATGAGGTGCACGATCTGGAGAGCGCCGGCATTCGCGTGATCCAGATCGACGAGCCGGCGCTGCGCGAGGGCCTGCCGCTGCGCCGCGCAGACTGGCCGGCGTATCTGGCGTGGGCGGTGGAGTGTTTCCGTATCACGGCAGGCGGCGTGCGTGACGCCACTCAGATCCATACGCACATGTGCTACTCGGAGTTCAACGACATCATCGAAGCGGTCGCCGCGATGGATGCCGACGTGATCTCGATCGAGACCAGCCGTTCGCGCATGGAGCTGCTCGACGCGTTCGTACGCTTTCGCTATCCCAACGGCATCGGCCCCGGCGTTTACGACATCCACTCGCCCCGCGTGCCGGACGCGTCGGAAATGATCGAGCTGCTGCACAAGGCGCTGGACGTGTTGCAACCGGAGCAGCTCTGGATCAACCCCGACTGCGGCCTGAAGACGCGCGGCTGGCCAGAGGTGGAACAGGCGCTGCAACATATGGTGCACAGCGCACGGCAGCTGCGTGCCGAATGGAAGCTTGTGGTGTAAGCGACGCCGTCTTGAGCCTCCCGCCAACCAATGATGCGGGAGGCTCTTTTTCACGCGCCAGCGCGATCTGCATGGCAGAATCTCCGCGATACAGCCTGTCATTAATGTCACTTATTCTTCGGCGGCGACGCCTGTGAAGTCTCTGCAGAGCACCGAACAGCCGTCCAAACGGCTGAACACGCGCCCAACCCCGCCGCACGCCAAACGGGCTCGGGCTGCAAAAAGGCACCTGGCGTTGTATCATGCCCGACCTCTTTTATCTCTCTATCCGAACGAAAGGATATAAACCCGATGTCCAGCCACCTGTTCACCTCCGAATCGGTCTCCGAAGGCCATCCGGACAAAGTCGCCGACCAGATCTCCGACGCCGTCCTCGACGCGATCCTCGCGCAGGACCCGCGCGCCCGCGTCGCCTGCGAAACCATGGTGAAGACGGGCGTGGCGATCGTCGCCGGCGAAATCACCACCAGCGCATGGATCGACCTGGAAGCATTGACCCGCAAGGTGATCGTGGATATCGGCTACGACTCGTCCGACGTCGGCTTCGACGGCGAAACCTGCGGCGTGCTGAATCTGATCGGCAAGCAGTCGCCGGACATCAACCAGGGCGTGGACCGCAAGAAGCCCGAGGAACAGGGCGCCGGCGACCAGGGCCTGATGTTCGGCTACGCGACCAACGAAACCAGCGAGTACATGCCGGCCGCGATCCACTACGCGCATCGCCTGGTCGAGCAGCAGACCAAGGTGCGTAAAAAGAAGAATTCACCGCTGCCGTGGCTGCGCCCGGACGCGAAAAGCCAGGTGACCTTGCGCTACGAGAACGACGTCGCCGTCGCCATCGATGCCGTGGTGCTGTCGACCCAGCACGACCCGAGCGTAAAGCAGAAAGACCTTATCGAAGGCGTGCGCGAGCTGATCCTCAAGCCCGTGCTGCCGGCCAAGCTGCTGCACAAGGGCA
>CAIKJM010000282.1 GCA_903827735.1 uncultured Rhodanobacter sp.
CGACGGCCTGATGCAACGCGCCACCCGCGCGTTAAAAGCGAAGTATCCCGAGCTGGGCCTGATCGGCGACGTGGCGCTCGACCCGTACACCTCGCACGGCCAGGACGGCCTGATCGACGAAAACGGCTACGTCGTCAACGACGCCACCGTCGACGCGCTGATCAAGATGTCGCTGGCGCAGGCTGAAGCCGGCATGGATTTCGTTGCGCCGTCGGACATGATGGACGGCCGCATCGGCGCCATCCGCGATGCGCTCGAAGACGCCGGCCACATCCATACGCGCATTCTCGCCTATTCGGCAAAATACGCCTCGGCGTTCTACGGGCCGTTCCGCGACGCCGTCGGCTCGTCCGCCAATCTCGGCAAGGGCAACAAGCACACCTACCAGATGGACGTGGCCAACAGCGACGAAGCCCTGCGCGAAGTCGAACTCGATATCCAGGAAGGTGCCGACGCCGTCATGGTCAAACCCGGCCTGCCGTATCTCGACATCGTGCGCCGCGTAAAAGACACCTTCGGCGTGCCGACCTTCGTCTATCAGGTCAGCGGCGAATACGCGATGCTCAAAGCCGCCACGCAGAATGGATGGCTGGATGAGAAGGCTGCGGTGCTGGAATCGCTGACGGCGATGAAGCGGGCGGGGGCGGATGCGATTCTTACGTATTTTGCATTGGATGCAGCGCGATGGATTCGGGGGGAGTAGCTTTCAAATTTTATTGATGCTGCGTCGATTGCAGCGTTTGCTCCATTGCGTAGGTTGGGTTGAGCCCGCGAAACCCAACTTGTTCGGAGCCTGCTGTTGGGCATCGCTTTGCTCAGCCCAACCTACATGACGGCGCGATTCGAGGCGAGGTGTCTTCAGAAAATAGCAGCGGGCCTGGACTGAAAGATGACTAAAAGAAAGAGGCTGACCTTCTGGGGAGCGGATGAGAACGACGACAGTCTTCCGCGCAGTGTCATGGAAGGACGCAAGACGGTCACCGCCGAAACTGTTGAGGATTACTACAAGCCGTACGGCGACTATGGCGACGGGAGTTACGAACCCGGCGATGTCATCGAAGTTTACGATCTGAAGCAGCGGCTTCGTTGCATCATCAGGGCTACCAAGGTCTACACCATTGAGTTCGGCAACGTTCCGGAAGAAGTCTGGCGAGGCGAAACATTTTCGAGTGCAGAAGAGTTTCGGGAGTGCCATATTCGCTGCATGCCGCACGTTGATCTGCATGACCGCTTCGAGCTGGTGACACTTCACTTTGAACTGGTCGAAGTCATTGCGCGGGAAGTTGCCGACTGAGTTCTATTACATTGTTGGTTGAGCCTGCGACCGTGGAGGCAGGATGCCGAAACGAACATTCGCGCAGCGAATGGCCCGCAGGGCGGCTCGCTGAGGCGAGCCGTCAATCCAACATCTTCGTAGCCTAATGTTGGGCATCGCTTTGCTCGGCCTAACCTACGACGATTCTTTTCGCGATTCACTACCTGAGTTTGTTTGCCATGACACCCACGCGTCTTGAAATCACCCGCCCCGACGACTGGCATCTGCATCTTCGCGATGGCGATGCGCTGGCTTCGGTGATCGGCCATACCGCGCAGCGATTTGCGCGCGCCATCGTGATGCCCAACCTGAAACCGCCGGTGACGACGGTGGCGCAGGCCGAGGATTATCGTGGACGGATTCTGGCGAGCCTGCCGGCCGGTATGCACTTCGAACCGCTGATGACGCTGTACCTCACCGAGGATACTTTGGCCGAAGAGATTGTGCGGGCCAAGGAAAGCAGCAGCGTGTTCGCGGTGAAGTATTACCCGGCGGGCGCCACCACCAATTCGCAGTCCGGCGTGCGCGAGCTGTCGCGGGTGTATCCCGTGCTCGAAGCGATGGAGCGGCACGATCTGCCTCTGCTGCTGCACGGCGAGGTCACCGATCCGGATATCGACATCTTCGATCGCGAACGCGTTTTCATCGAGCGTCATTTGCTGCCGCTGCAGGCGAGGTTTCCGGCGCTGCGCATGGTGCTTGAACACATCACCACGCGCGATGCGGTCGAGTTCGTCAGCGGCGCACCGGCGAATGTGGCCGCCACGATCACGGCGCATCATCTGCTGCTGAATCGCAACGCGCTGTTCGAAGGCGGCATGCGCCCGCACAACTACTGCGCGCCGATCCTCAAGCGGGAGACGCATCGCACGGCCCTGCTGCAGGCGGCGACCAGCGGTGATACGCATTTTTTCCTCGGCACCGACAGCGCGCCGCATCCGCGCGAAGCGAAGGAAACGGACTGTGGCTGCGCCGGGCTCTACACGGCACATGCGGCGCTGGAGCTTTACGCCGAAGCGTTCGAGCAGGTAGGTCAGCTCGATCGGCTCGAAGCGTTTGCCAGCTTTCATGGCCCGGATTTTTATCGCTTGCCGCGCAATAAAGAATGCATCGCGCTCGAGCGCACGCCGTGGATGGTGCCGGACGAATATCCGTTGGCGGGATCGACGTGCAAGCCGATGCGCGC
>CAIKJM010000283.1 GCA_903827735.1 uncultured Rhodanobacter sp.
CGACGGACCGGCCTCGCTGTGGGCAGCGCAAGCCACGCCGGGTCAGCGCATCGGCGCCGGCGGTCCACGCGGCTCGTTCCTGGTCGCCAGCGATTTCGACCACTACGTGCTGATCGGCGATGAAACCGCGCTGCCCGCCATCGGCCGCTGGCTGGGTGAAATGCCCGCCACCCTGCGCGTCGATGTACTGGTGGAAATTCCCGAAGCGGGCGATCGCCAGCTGCTGCCATCGTCCGCCCAGGTCAATATCGTCTGGCTGGAACGCTACGGCCAGCCGGCCTATCGCAGCGAGCTGCTAGAGCAGGCGCTGCATCAGCTGCCCACGCCATCGGGTGACACCTTCTACTGGATCGCCACCGAATCGCGCCGCGCCCGCGCCATGCGAATCTGGCTGAGCCAGGAACGCCAGGTGCCGAAGGACTGGGTGAAAGCCAAAGGCTACTGGAAGGCCGGTGCAGAGAATGCCGATGACGAGGGCTGATTGCTGATGGAATGTCTGCACGGTTCATCGGCGCTACCCGTCGCGGATAAGCGCCCCAATACATGACGTCTACATGACGTCGTCGTAAGCTCCCTGGCCACCGCAACGTTTTCGTTGCAGCCACAGTGAGCGACGCGCATGGATCTGAAAAGCGGCTATCCCTTCTGGGCGATCAAGAACGGCTTGATGCACGCCTTTCCACAGCTGCAGGAGGACGTGCGCTGCGACGTGGCCGTGATCGGCGGTGGCATCAGCGGCGCGCTGATCGCGAACGAGCTGGCCAGTCACGGGCACGAGGTCGTGCTGGTCGAGGAGCGCGACGTGGCCTGGGGCAGCTCCGCCGCCAGCACGGCGCTGCTGCAGTATGAAATCGACACGCCGATGATCGATCTGGCCAAGCGCTATGGCGAGGACGATGCCGCCCTCGCCTACCGTGCCTGTGCCGATGCCATCCATCAGGTGCAGTCGATCGCCGGGGATATCCGCGACGTCGATTTTGCCCGCATGCACAGCCTCTATTATGCAAGCCGTCGCCATCACCTGCCGGACATGCGCGAAGAAATGGCGCTGCGACTGAAGCACGGTTTCGACGTGAGCTGGCTGGAGCCCGAGCCGCTGCTGGCGCAGTACGGCGTGCGCGCGCCGGGCGCCATCCTCAGCCAGCTCGCCGGCCGGGTCGATCCGTATCGGATGGCGTACCGCCTGCTCGCCCGTTTGGAAAAACGAGGTATCGGCGTATTCGACCGCACACGCGTGGAGCACATGGAAACCACCACGCGCGGCGCGACGCTGCACACTACGCAAGGCGCGCAAATCCGGGCCGGCCACGTCGTGATCGCGGCGGGCTACGCCAGCCAGCACTGGCTAGATCAGCACGTGGCCAACAACCGCAGCAGCTACGCTTTCATCACCGATCCGCTCGACGCCGACACTCTGGGTGCGCTGGGCGAAACGATGGTGTGGGAATCAGCGCATCCGTATCTTTACCTGCGCAGCACCGGCGACGGCCGGCTGCTGGTGGGTGGCGAGGACGATGCCATCGACATTCCCTCGCGCCGCGATGCGCGCGTGGAGAAGAAGACACAGCGCCTGATAAAAAAAGTCGCCCGCGCCATCCCCGGCCTGGAGCTGAAGCCGGCCTTCGCCTGGGCCGGCACGTTTGCCGAAACCGAGGACGGCCTGCCGTTTTTCGGCACGCACAAGCAGCACGGCCCGCGCGTGCAGTTTGCAATGGGCTATGGCGGCAACGGCATCACGTACAGCATGCTGGGCGCGGGGCTCATCCGCGCCTTGATCGAGCGCCGCAAGCATCCGCTAGCCGCGCTGTTTTCATTTGATCGTTTGGATCGCTGAGCGAACGGTTGCCGCACCCGACATTTTTTCCACGCACTCCTGAGGAATGCCATGACTGCGATTTATCTGTGGGTGAACGCCGCGATTTACGGCATCTTTGCGATTCTATGCACGGTCAAGGCCAGCGCCACGTCGAAGTCGATCGGCTTTCTTTCGCTCAGCAACGGCGGCATGGCCGAATACGTGACTGTCTATGGCGGCATGGAGCTGGGCCTGGGTCTCATCTTCGCCTGGCTGGCCTGGCGCCCGGAGCTGCATCCCACCGGCATCGTTCTCGCACTGGCGCTGTACGCGCCGCTGGTGATCTTTCGCTGGATCAGCGTGGCGCGGTACTGGCCGGTGCAGGGACTGACGCTGGGTACCGGTCTGCTGGAAACCACACTGCTCGTCCTTGCCGTCGCCTTGTGGCTGGTGCAGCGCAACGCGCTTTGATCGCTATTCCCGCGTAGCCTGCAGGCTGCTGAGCGGGTTTGTCCAAGGGGACGTGTATGAAGCTTGCGCGCTGGATATTTTTTATCGCCGGTATCTACGGCGTGGCCGCACTGATCCCGATGTATTTCCAGGAAGCGACCGTGGCGCTGACCCAGCCGCCCGCGATCACGCACGCCGAGTATTACTACGGCTTCATCGGCGTCGCGCTGGCCTGGCAGGTGCTGTTCTTCCAGCTGTCGCGCGACCCGCTGCGATTTCGACCGATGATGATTCCCGCCACGCTGGAGAAACTCGCCTTCGGTGTGGCCGCGTTGGTGCTATATGCCCAGCATCGCCTGCCACCGCTGATGCTGCTGGCCGGCTGCGTCGACCTGTTTTTCGCGGCGCTGTTCGTGCTGGCGTATGCGCGGACGCGCGTCGTCACGCTGGTTCTCTGAAAGACGCAGAGCACGGCTGCTCACCCATCGGATACCTCTAACCAGCGACGATCCCAGCAAATACCCAGAGTGGCTACTCATGAACAACCGGATTTTCCCCAGCGCCCTGCGCTTTTGCTTGCTGATGATTTCGCTCTGCCTGCTAAGCGCGTGCTATCCGATCGGCAACGCCACCCAACCGATTCCCACCGCCTTCGTGCCGGCGCCGCAAACGGCACATCGGCTGGTGGTGTTTCTACCCGGCCGCGGCGACGATCTGGCCGGGCTGAAGAAAAGTGGCATCGCGCAGATCATCCAGCGCGAATGGCCCGATGCCGACGTCGAGCTTGCCGCCGTCACCATGGCGTACTACCTCGACGGTCACGCCACGCTGAGACTGCACAACGAGGTGATGCTTCCCGCACTCAAACACGGCTACACGCAGATCTGGCTCGCCGGCACCTCGCTGGGCGGCATGGGCGCGCTGACCTACGACCGCGATTATCCGGGCGAGGTCTACGGCATGATTCTGCTGGCACCGTATCTGGGCGACAGCACCGTGCCGAAAGAGATCACCGCCGCCGGCGGCCTGGCGCATTGGAACCCCGGCCCCGCCGAAACGCTGGGCCCGAGAACCTGGCAGCGCGAGCTATGGCGCTATCTAAAAACCTGGTCCGAGGATCCGGCCAAGGCTGGCCACGTCTGGCTGGGCTACGGCGACAGCGACCGGTTGCGTAAGGACATCGAGCTGATGTCGCCGACCCTACCCCGCTCACACGTGCTGATGGTCTCCGGCGGACATAGCTGGAAGACGTGGAAAGTCGCGGCGCCACAGCTGCTGCAGGATGCATCGCGCGACGCCGACACGCCTCCGGCGCACGAGCAAAACTAGGCTAAGTACGGCCGTGGCCGATGCTCAGGGCGCGATCGACAAAACCTTGCCGCGCGGCGTGCCCTTGCGGCAAGCGTCCGAGCAATAGATCACCTGCTCCCAGTCGCGCGACCACTTCTTGCGCCACGCGAACGCCCGCCGACAGACGGGACAGATTTTGCTGGGCAACTCGCTTTTCTTCATGATCGGATAACTTGGCCAAAGAGTGGACCGAACAGCAAGGCGCGGCAGCGATACCACGCCTTGCTGGATAGACGTCTAGCCATCCGGACTATTCGGCAACCGGCGACGGATTACGCTCGCCGAACTGGGCCTGATGCCAATACGGGTAAGCCTTGATCGGCTTGCTCGCGGCATCGAGCGTAGCAACCTGCTCGGCGGTGAGGTTCCAGCCGACCGCGCCAAGATTTTGCCGCAGCTGGGCCTCGTCGCGGGCGCCAATCACCACTGTGGCCACGGTCGGACGCTGCAGCAGCCAGTTCAGCGCCACCTGAGGCACCGTTTTACCCGTTTCCTTCGCCACGACGTCGAGTGCATCCACCACGTTGTAGAGATACTCATCGTCGACCGGCGGGCCGGCTTCACTGGTCTTGTGCAGGCGGCTGTTGGCCGGCAGCGGCTCGCCGCGGCGGATCTTGCCGGTGAGCCGGCCCCAGCCGAGCGGACTCCAGACCACCGCACCGACGCCCTGGTCCACGCCCAACGGCATCAGCTCCCACTCGTAGTCGCGCCCGATCAGCGAGTAGTAGGCCTGATGAGCGATATAGCGCGGCAGGTTGTGGCGATCGGCCGCAGCCAGCGACTTCATCAGATGCCAGCCGGAGAAATTGGAGCAGCCGATATAGCGAATCTTGCCCGCCCGGATCAGATCGTCCAGCGCGGACAGCGTTTCTTCGACCGGCGTCATGGCGTCGAAGCCGTGCAGCTGAAACAGGTCGATGTGGTCGGTCTGCAGCCGGCGCAGCGCGGCGTCCACCGCCTCGATCAGATGAAAGCGCGAGGAGCCGACGTCGTTGGGGCCGTCGCCGGAACGGAACGTCGCCTTGGTCGAGATCAGCGCCTCGTGACGGCGCCCCTTCAAGGCGGCGCCGAGCACTTCTTCCGACGCGCCGCCGGAATAGATGTCGGCGCTGTCGAACAGCGTGACGCCCGCTTCGAGGCAGATATCGATCAGCCGCCTGGCGTCGTCGACCTGGGTATTGCCCCAGGCCTGGAAAAATTCGCCCTTGCCGCCGAAGGTGCCGGTGCCGAAGCTGAGCGCCGGCACGCGAAAGCCGGAGCGACCGAGTTGTCTATAGTCCATGGGGAATCCTTTTTTGCTGGGGAGAACGGCGACGGGGAACAGGAGGAACAAACTTGCTGGCGTAGCACAGGCAAATGCACCATCCCTTCCCGTTATGTCATGTCACCATGCGTTCGCCCGACGTCGGAAGCAAGGCCCGAGCGCATGGATGACGTTTATTTCATGTTGCGTTGCGGCATAGAAGCGTAAACTGCGAGCGCCTGTCAGATGCAGGCCCATCACTCCCCGTGCCACATGCCAGACGCCTCCTACGCCCCCTCTGTTTCCCATGCGAGCGCCGAGCCACGCCGTTTCAGCGTGATCGGGCCGATTCTCAGCACGGTGGCATTTACCTTTTTCACCTACCTCACCATTGGACTGTCGCTGGCGGTGCTGCCCGGTTTCGTGCACAGCACGCTGGGTTTTGGCGCAGTCGTGGCCGGGCTGTCGATCAGCATGCAGTACGTGGCTACGCTAGCCAGCCGCGCCCGCGCGGGGCACATGGCCGACACCCTGGGACCGAAACGGGCGGTTCTGACGGGTCTGGTGATGTGTGGCGTCAGTGGACTGCTGCTGATGCTCGGTGCGCTGGCGGCGGCCATTCCGGCGCTGAGCCTGAGCCTGATTCTCGTTGCAAGACTTGCCCTCGGCTGCGCTGAAAGTTGCGTCGGCACCGGCGCCATCGCTTGGGGCATGGGTCAGGTCGGGCATCAGCATACGGCGCGGATCATCTCTTGGAACGGCGTGGCGACGTACGGTGCCATCGCTGCCGGCGCCCCGCTCGGCGTGCTGATCGCGCACAGCTTCGGATTTGCCGCCATCGGCGCGATATCGCTGATGATGATGGTGATCGCTTTTCCGCTGGCCCGACGCAAGCGGGCCACCGCGGTTGCCGTGGGTGAGCGCTCGTCGATTCGCAGCGTGGCCGCGCGCGTGGTGCCGCATGGCTTCGGCTTGGCGCTGGGCTCGCTCGGCTTCGGCTGCATCGCCACCTTCATCACCCTGCTCTACGTCGTGCACGGCTGGACCGGCGCTGCTCTGACGCTGAGTATCTTCGGCGTGATGTTCGTCGGCACGCGCTTCGTGTTCGGCAAGATGATCAACCGCGTCGGCGGCTATCGCGTGGCGATGGCGTCGTTCGCGGTCGAGGCGATCGGCCTGGCCACGCTCTGGCTGGCCAGCGACATGCTCCTGGCAGCCGTGGGCGCGGCGGTGGCGGGAATGGGGTTTTCGTTGGTATTTCCGGCCCTTGGGGTGGAAGCCGTCAACCGCGTGCCGGAGAACAGCCGAGGCGCCGCCATCGGCGTGTTTTCGGGCTTTCTCGATGTCGCCATGGTCGCAGTCGGACCGCTCGGTGGTTGGATCGCGTCGGGCATGGGCTTCAGCAGCGTCTACGGCTTCGCCGCGCTCGCTGCTGTACTGGCGATCGCGCTGACCTTGATCTTGAAGAACCGCGCCGAACGTTCGCCGGACGTATCCCGCGGCTGAGCGTTTCATCCGTACCGTCACTCACGCCGTGCCGATCAGAGGTACAGCGACGGCTCACATCGCGAGCGCGCTGCCGTCTTCACTCCACAGGTCGACGAAATACGCTTTAATACGCGCAGCAAACTTGATGTGGATGGTGCAACGCGTGGCCTCTGAGATTGAAGAGCGGCGCATGGACGTAGCCGATTTGGAAATTGGTATGTTCGTGTGTCGGCTGGACCGGCCCTGGGAAGAAACCTCTTACCCGTTGCAGGGCGTGGAATTGTTGACCGAGGAGGACCTCGTCACGATTCGTGAGCTGTGTGAATACGTTTATATCGACGCACGCCGCCAGATCTCGCTGGACCGCCCCACCGCGTTGACCCGCACGCGGCTCGACGAATCGCGCTTCGATGGCTCGATCAAATACGAAGACAAGGCGGCCGTTGAAGAGGAAGCGCCGCGCGCCCGCGACGCGTTCAACAACGCCACCGCAATGGTCGACCGCATCTTCGAAGACGTCACCAGCGGCCGCGAATTGTCAGTGGAACACGTCGAGAATGCCGTGCGTCCGCTGGTGGCCAGCGTCTTGCGCAGCGCGGATGCGTTTTTCTGGATCGAAGGCCTGAAAGGTCACGACAGCTATTCCTACAGCCACGCCATCGGCTGCAGCGCCCTGGCCGCGGCGTTCGGCCGCCACATGGGGTTTGCCGAAGAGACCATCATCAGCCTGGCTGCCGGCGGCCTGCTGATGGATATTGGCAAGACCCAGTTGCCGCAGTCCCTGCTGCAGGGCACGGGCAAGCTGACCCCGGCCAAATGGACCAAGCTGCAGTCCCACGTGGCACGCGGGGTGAAAATCGTTGAAGACTCAGGCATCACCGATCAGGACGTGCTCGACATCGTGCGTACGCATCACGAGCGCGTGGACGGCAGCGGCTATCCGGACGGCCTGGTCGGCGACGTCATCCCGATCACCGGGCGCATGCTTGCGATCATCGACGCCTACGACGCGATGATCAGCCCGCGGCCGTATCGTGCGGCCATCTCTCGCCACCAGGCGCTGCGCCAGATCTACGCCGGACGCGACACGCTGTTCCAGACCGAACTGGTCGAGCAGTTCCAGGTGTGTCTGGGCGTGTACCCCACCGGCTCACTGGTCGAGCTGAGCACGGGCGAGGTCGCCGTGGTAATGGCACAGAACCAGGTCCGCCGCCTGCGCCCCAAGGTGGTCATCCTCACCGACGCGGAGAAACAGCCGGTGAACGATTTTCGCCAGCTCGATCTGATGAATCAGGGTGACGTGGTGAAGCCTTCATCGAAGGACAAGAAAAAGGTTCCAAGCACCGTCACGCGCGTCATCGACATCGTGCGCAGCCTGACCTCCGGCGATTACGGCATCAACGCCGCCGAGTTGTTTCTGCACTGATGAGGATTCCCGAGCGATGATGAATCGGGAGCCCCTCTTTGCAGCGATCCAGACGCAGGTAGAACTAGCCGCGGCCGAAGCGAGCAGCTTCGCCGTAGTCGTCGTGCGGGTGCGCGGGCTGCGCGACATCGCGCTGCG
>CAIKJM010000284.1 GCA_903827735.1 uncultured Rhodanobacter sp.
GCATATACGCCAAGATTGACCTGTTCGGTCGCGGCATCGATCACCTTGCCGTCGCGCCCAATCTTCAGCAGCACATAAACCGTACCCGTCACGTGCGACCGCACCTCCCGGTCGGGATACTTCGGCTGTTCGGCCGTCTTTTTACTGACAGTCTCGCCGGGTATCTCCCCGCTCTGCCCGAAATGCGCGCCCTCGATATCGATCGAAGCATGCTGATCGTCGACGCGCTTAGCTACTACGCGCAGGCTCATTTTCGCGCGCGCTTCTACGGGTGCACCGTCGACAATGACCGGGCTGAACTCCCAGGTCGGTATGCTTTTCTGCAACAGGTCGAGCACCGTTGCAGGCAGCTTGTCCTGCTGATCGATGGCGAAGCTTTTGATCTTTCCTTCGGGCGTGACGTCGACCTGGCCCGTGACCAGCATGCTCGCCTGAGCCTGCTTCAATACCTCGCTTGGGCCGGCGGCCAGCGCCGTGGACGACAGCAGCAGTAACGATAGACTCAACAGCGACTTTTGCATCACGCCTCTCCTTGGTGGTAGTCGACGTTAGCCTAACGCCGCGTCCGAAACTGTGCACGCACGGCGGGGTCGCCGAGTTTCCAGGTAAGCCAAAGCGACCCGATGCATCCAATCGCTTTGAACAGCAGGGCCAGCTGATAGCCGCGCTGCAACCGCGCCAGCATCTGCGCCGCGCCAGCCGTACCTTGCTGTTGAGCTTGGGCCAGAATCGCCGCGCTGTTCGCGCCCATGGCCTGCAGATCACGCAGCTGCAGATATCCGGTAATCAGCAGCCAGATAGCAAGAAGTACCGCCGCCACGCGCATGCACGGCCTGGCCCAGCCCTGGCGCATGATGCAACCGGCGCAGATGACGATAAGCACGAACACGACGAGTAGATACGCCGCGTCCCAGCCGAGCATGCCGTGAAGCGCATCGAGTTCCGCGGGCTGCAGTGAAGGGTTGTCACGCAGCTGGCCCCACACGTTCTGCATGTGTTTTATGTACTGCAAGGACCCGAACGCAGATACCAGCAGGAGCATCCACACGACGATGCGCCAGAGCATCGGCCCGCGTGCGCGCGCTGGCTGATCGGAAAAAGCGCCAAGCGGCATTATGGCGCGGCTTTGAGTGCGGCCAGATCGGACAGCACTTGGCCAGAGTTTTTCTCAGGGTCGACGTCGACATAGATCTTGGCGATACGGCCCTGCGGATCAATCAGGAAGGTCGTGCGCTTGGCGTAATGAACGCCAGCGTCCGAGGTCAGCACGCCGTAGGCGGTAGCCACCGAATGATCGGAGTCGGCGAGCAGCGGGAACGGCACGTGATATTTCGCGGCGAACTGGGCGTGCGACTTTACATCGTCCAGACTCACGCCGACCACGCTAGCTCCGGCCCTGCGCAGTTTGAGGATGTCGTCGCGGAAGGAGCAAACCTCGGCGGTACAGCCACCGGTGAAATCCTTGGGATAGAAATAAACAACCAAATAACGGCCCCGAAAATCGGCTGGCGTAACCCATTTGCCGTTCTGATCTTCGAGACGAAAAGCGGGGGCGCTCTGCCCGAGCTGCAGTCCGGTGGCGCTGTCGGCTGCCATGGCCGGCGCGACAAGAATCCCAGCAAGCAGCGTGAGGCCGACAAGCAACACCAATAAACGGTACAGACGACGCATCAGAGGAATCTCCAAACGGCAAAAAGGGCAGCGATCAGCGCACGAGTGTACGCGCAGAAAAGCGAAAGGCGCCATGCGGCGCCCTTCGTCGAATCACCTAACGGCTGCCTGGGCTTAGCGCGGCGAGATGGTGAACTTGCCGGCGGAGATACCCAGGTTCACGCCTTCACCCGTGCCGGCCAGTGCGAGCGAGGTGGTGCCCTTGGTCAGGACCTGCGCGTTGGCGCTCTTGACGATACCGGCATCTGCACCCGCCTGTGCGTAGTCGCCGAACACGTCCTTGATGCCGTGAACCGTGCTGATTTCGCCGGTGCCGTTGTTGATCTTGTACTTGCCCGCGGTCAGACCGCCGCCAACCACAGCGATCTTGACGCTGGCGCGCTGGCCGTTGTCGCAGCGCACCGTGCCATTGCCTTCGGCGTGCTTGTAGATCAGCGACCAGCCGGCCAGGTTGAAGCGCAGATGGCACTTCACCGTGCCGGTATCGGCTTGGGCGTTTGAGGTCGGCAGAGCGGTCATGCCGCCAGCCAGGGCCAGCACCAGCGCGGCCGTTCCAAAAGTACGCTTGATCATCGTCGTCTCCTTAAGTGAGTGCATGAGGGAAAAGGGAGTGCCATGCCGATGCGGTTTCGGAGCCTTCACAAAAGTGAAGCCGCGTCAGGGGAGTCAAGATTGTTCAGGTGCGCGTGATGACGATGTGCACGCAACTACGCCCGTTCAGATTCCTGACTGGCCGTCGTCATCCTGCGCCACGTCCGTAAAGCGCGTGGAGCCGGCGCAGCATTTCCAAGCGGCTCATTTCGCGGCAAAGTAAACCTGTTCGCTGGTTTTCTGGCATGGTTTCAATGAATGGTCTCGCGGATTTCTCCCATCTTCGCCACCTGGTGACAAAGGAAACTTATGGTCAAGTACTCGCTGGTTGGCTACGACGGTTCCCAGGCATCGCGGCGGGCGCTGGATTTCGCGGTCGATTTGGCGCGCGCCGGGGGCGGACGGGTGCGCGTGGTATCCGTGCTACAGGTTGCCGAGGGCGGGGTCGATGCGTGCACGCTCATGATGGCCGACTCCGGCAGCCGCCGTGTGCAGGAGCTGCACGACGAGCTAGCGCAGATCGTTCCTGACGCCCAAAACCTGCTCGATATTGAACTGATCCACGGCAGCCCCGGCGATGTGCTGCTGGGCCAAATCGATCAGCACGGCGTCGACCATATTGTGATCGGCCACACCGAACGCGGCGCGCTGGCACGCTGGTTGATGGGCTCGGTGTCGGGCAATGTGCTGGCGCGGGCGCACGTACCGGTCACCGTGGTTCGCTAAACGCCTCGAGCCGGAACAGCCTGCAGCGCAGCGCAAAACCCTCCCTCACCGCCTCGGTTACAAGCCGTCTTGGCTGTCGCCCAATGCCGATCAATGGAAGTCGCACAGACCGATCACGCCGCTCCTCGCGCGCAGGACAGGTGGGCGGGCGTTAATCCAATCCGCGGATCAGGCCGTATGCTGTCGCATCAACTTTCGAGCGCCGCCCGCGAACCGCAAAAAGCTGCCGCGGCGGCGTTCAAGCATCACTGACGGGAAAAGGCACGTTGAGCTATCACCCCCTGCCATGGACTCTGGAGAGTCTCGATCTGGACAATATCGAGATCGCGCGCATACGCCACAACGAGGATCTGTTTTTCCTGCTGTGCAGCTCGTCCTTCGTCGAAAGCGGCTCGGATCTGTATACCCAGAACCTGGTCGATCACTTCGCCGGCGACGAAGAACTGCAGCGCTGGCTCAGCGAGCACTGGGAACACGAAGAGCTGCAGCATGGCCGCGCACTCACCGCCTACGTGCGCAAGGTCTGGCCGGAATTTGATTGGGACAAAGGCTTCGCCGCGTTCTGGAACGACTACGCTGCCGTATGCACATCGGAGCAGCTGGAATCCGACCGCGGACTTGAGCTGGCGGCTCGCTGCGTGGTGGAAACCGGCACCGCCAGCCTGTATCGGGCACTGCACGACATCACCGACGAGCCGGTGCTGAAGCAGCTGACCAACCACATCAAGAGCGATGAAGTGCGCCACTACAAGCACTTCTACCACCACTATCGCGCCTACCGCGAACGCGAGGGCTTCGGCCGTTACAAGGTATTTCGGGCGATCCTGCGCCGGGTCAACGAGATCAAGAGCGAGGACAGCGACATCGCCCTGCGCCACGAATTCAACCAGTGCA
>CAIKJM010000285.1 GCA_903827735.1 uncultured Rhodanobacter sp.
CGGCGTTGTCATCGGCAGCCGGCGCAGCTGCCGTGCTCGATGCGGCCGGCGCATCCAGCGAAGGCGTCGTGGCGGCAGTGAGCTGCTGGCTCTGGCCGCCGACGTTCAGCGTGCTGGAGTCGATCGGCATCGCAATGTCGAAGGTGAAGGTCTCATCGCCGTAGTTGGTGGTGCTCAGCACGCGCGGACCGGTGACGTTGACGCCAAGCTTCTTGGCCGCCGCCTGAATCTGGCCGATGGCCTTCTTGGTGGCGTCGTCCAGCCCGTCCAGACCGTCCTTGCGGGCAATCTGCGTGGAAACAAGCAGCACGGGCGCCTGCTGGGTCTGCGCGATGAACGGAATCAGCTTGCTGTAGTCGATGTTCGGGACCGCAGCCAGCACGTTTTGCAGGTTGTTCAGGCTGAACTGGATGAACGAGTCGGGATCGCCGTGGATGTAGAGGTTGGCCATGCGGTTGATCAGGTTCCAACCGTACTTCACGTCATACGACCACTTCACGTCGGTCAGCTGGCCGCGATTGCCTTGGCGGTGCAGGTCGAGAGTGAAGTGCTTGTCCAGACCGCGCCAGGCATTGTCAATATTCCAGACGATGGATGCGTCCTTGGTGTTGCTGTCGATCTTGTCGAAGTTCGGAGTGGCGCTGGCAATGGTCAGGCCGCCGCTGCCGACTTTCGGATCGGTGCTGTCCCAGCTGACTTCCGAACCGGGGCCATAGGCCTTGCCGGAGAACTTGAACTCCATCTGCGGATCGTAGGTGTGCAGCACCGAGTAATCCGGGAAACGATGGAAGTTGTCGAGCACGTCGTAGACCTGACGCATGTCCTTGCCGATAACCAGGGAGCGGTCGATGTGACCACTGCCGGGCATGACCACCGCGGCCAGCACACCGAGTACGGCGACGATGACCAGGGCTACAAGAAATTCAAGGGCACGCATCATTCCAGAGTTCTCCGAGCGTCTCTACGCCATACCTAACTAAAGAGGGGTTGCCGCCTGCAGCACTTGTGGAGCCACAGTAACGACGAGGTCCGGCATATGCCGAGCTTACGGATGTTACTTGCTCACGCGCTTGAACGCCACGACGTTTTCCCCCGCTCGACGAAACGCGCAAACCCAGCTGCGGCGCCCGTGCCAACCCGATCGGCCCGACGCAAACTTCGTCGCGGCGCAGCAAAATACCGGCCGAAAGCGGAGCTATTCGCCGACGCAGAAACTTAGAGCCCGTTCAAAGTCTCCGCGTGGCTCGCGCCGGGATCTGTTTGCACGCGAGCCAAGGAAGAACGAGGGAGTGGACGTCCATCAACGACCGAGTAATGACGCCGGATTGCGTGCAAACAGACCCGGCCCTGCGGGTTGCCTTGCCGAGGCCGCCAGGTGGTGGCGCTAGGCGCGGCGCTTTCGTGGCTGGCAAGTCAAGCCCCACGCTGCCGCCTGGCGGCCACGGCGAGGCAACGCGAGCTACGTGGAGACTTTGAACAGGCTCTTAGACGATGCCCAGTTCCAGCGCCTTTAGCACTGCGCGAGTGCGGTCGCGCACGCCCAGCTTGGAAAGGATGTTGGACACGTGGTTCTTCACCGTGCCCTCGGCCACTTTCAGCGAATTGGCGATTTCCTTATTGCTGTAGCCGCCGGACAGCAGGCGCAGAATCTCGGTCTCGCGCTCGGTCAGCGGATCGGGCTGCTCCAGGCTGGTGAACTGGTTATGCATGCGCGAGACGCCGGCCATCAGCCGCTGCGTGACCATCGGTGCCACCAGCGAGCCGCCGCCGGCCACCGTGCGCACCGCTTCGACCAGCTGCTCCAGCGACACATCCTTCAGCAGATAACCGCGCGCGCCGGCCTTCAGGCCCTGCAGCACCAGCTGATCGTCGTCGAAGGTGGTCAGGATGATCGTGGGCGGCAGCTCGTTACGCGCCGACAGCGCCTGCAGCACCTCGAGCCCGCTCATATTGGGCATGCGCAAATCCAGCAGCACCACGTCCGGCTTGATCCGCGGGATGTCTACCACCGCCTGGGCACCGTCGGCGCACTCGGCAATCACCCGAATATCTTCGGAAAGATCCAGCAGCGAACGCACGCCTTGGCGCACCAGATTCTGGTCGTCGACGAGACAAACGGAAATCATCGCGAATCCTCGGACAAACGTTTCAGACAGTCATGAGCTCGGCAAACGCAGCTCGCAAGACGACGTGTGGACTGATGCTCGATAGACGCAGCGCATTCGACGCCCCTGCCCCGGCCGCCGAAGCCCATTCTTGCACGACCGCCGCCGTCGGCGCCCTGTCGGCGCGTCACGATACGCTCAATGCCGGGGGCTCGAAGCGGGTCGGCGCATGCGCCAGCGCGGTGTGCTCGCCCAACGGCAGCTTTATCGTCAGGGCGAAACCCTGGCTCATGCCCGTTTCCAGGGTCAGGCTGCCGCCGAATTCAGCCAGCCGTTCGCGCATGCCCGAGAGGCCGTTGCCCGGCTCGATCTGCTCGGCGCCGCGACCGTCGTCGCGCGCATGCAGGCCGAGCAGGCTGGCGTCGGCGTAGGCAAAGTTGAGCCAGAGGTTGCGCGCAGCGGCGTGCTTGGCGGCATTGGTGATGATTTCTTGCGCACAGCGCAGCAGCACCTGTGCGCGACGCGGGTCTTCCACGCTGAAACGCGGCGGCATGGTGACGTGGATGCTCAGGCCGGGCACGCCATCGGTGAGGCTGCGCAGCGCCTGGGTCAGATCGATGGCGTCGTCCTGACGCAGCTCGCTGACTGCCTCGCGCACGTCAGCCAGCAGATGCTTGGCCGTGCTCTGCGCCTTGCGCACATGTGCGCCGGCAGCCTCGTTGGTGAGATGGCTGGCCACTTCCAGGTTCAGGCTAAGCGCCGTGAGGTGGTGGCCGATCAGGTCGTGCAGGTCGCGCGCGATGCGCATGCGCTCGGCAATGCGGCTGGACTCGGCCAGCAACGCGCGGGTGGCGCGCAGTTCGGAGTTGAGCCGCCGCTGCACGTCGCGCTGCTCGGCCTGCTGACTGGCCACGGTGGAAGTGACGAACACCAGCACGGAGATACCCAGATAGATGCTCGCCTGCAGCAGGCTTAGCGCGATGCTGTGGTCGTATTCTGGAAAGGTGACGAAGATCGCCACCAGGCTCAGCTGCTGCAGCACCAGCCAGGACACCCCCAGCCAGAACGGCAGCAGCCACGGCAGCACCAGCGAGGCGACCACCATCAGCATCGCCGACAAACCGCTATGGCTATACCAGCCCACCGCGACGGCCACTACGGTCATCAGGGTCAGGCCGAGCAGTTTCAGCACGGGATGCCGACGCGAGCCGAGGTTGCTGGTGAGCAGCCAGTACATTAAACCGAAGATGAGATAGCACAGGGTCCACAGCAGCAGCGCGAAATTCGGCCGCTGCAGCTGATTCAGCCGCTCGGTCGCCCAGTTCGTGATCAGCGGCGTACCCACCGACAGATAGGTAAAAAAACCCGCGTAGCGAAGCAGTCGGGTGTGGTTGAAAAGAGGCCAGCGCATGCGGGCATCATTGGGCGTGATGCGGTTTTGCGCAATGCGCAAAAAGTCATGCCCGCCGGCGCAAAATACTTCCGCATCGGGATCTAAGAGGCACTGCCCGCCGCCAGAGCGCTGCCGCGGCGCGGGATGTAAGGCTGGCATCCGCATGCCATAATGGGCCCTTGCACGAGGCGCGGAACCGACCTCGTTATCGACCCCATCATTGCGGAGCAACGCATGGCTCTTGCCATCCGCGACGTGCACGAGCACGACCTGGACGCCGTACTGGCACTCAACAACACCGCCGGTCGCTCCATTCTCGCCCTGGACGCCAGCCGCCTACGCTACTTCCACGATCACGCCGAGTATTTTCGCGTGGCCGAGATCGACGGCAACCTGGCCGGTTTCGTCATCGCGCTGCGCGAGGGCGGCGATTACGAAAGCACCAACTACCGCTGGTTCGCCGCGCATTACCCGCAGTTCGTCTACATCGACCGCATCGTCATCGCCAACGCCTACCGTCGCCACGGCCTGGGCCGCATTTTCTATTCTGACGTCAACAGCTATGCCGAAGTACGCGTGCCGTTGATGACCTGCGAAGTGTTTCTGGAGCCGCGCGACGACGTGGTGGTGCTGTTCCACGGCACCTACGGTTTTCAGGAAGTCGGGCAGCAGCGCATGGGCGAGGATGGTCCGCAGGTCAGCCTGCTGGCCAAGGACCTGCCCAGCTATACCTACGTGCGCGAAACCTGGCTCGATCACGGCGGCCTGCCCGACGTGCCGTGGCTGGCCGAGAGCCCGCGGCTGATGTCATCGATCGATCTTTCAACCCCTGCCCCATCATCGTCCGGAGAACCCCGCTGATGAACGCCAAAGCGGAAACCGCCGACGCCTGCGACCTGCGTTTCGGCCAGGTCGGCATCGCCTGTGTGCGCGTGCGCCGGGTCGATGCGGCAGCCTTGTGCGATGAGCTGGAGCGCCGAGTTCGGGCCGCGCCGGCGATGTTCGCGCGCGCCGCCGTGGTCCTCGACCTGAGCCACCTGCTGAATCTTCCCGACGATGGCGCCGTCGACGCCCTGCTTGAAGCCGTGCGCAGCGCGGGCATGCTGCCGGTCGGGCTGGCCTACGGCACCAGCGAGACCGAGGCCTTAGCCAAACGCATGGGTCTGCCGCTGATCGCCAAATTCCGCGCAGCGTACGAGCCGGTGGCAGGCGGCTCGTCAGCGGCTGACGAACCAGCACCCAGCGGCAAGGCAAAAGCGCGCGAGCCCGCTTCGGCCGAGCCGGATCTGCGCGAACCGATTTTATCGGCGCCGGTACCCGGCTCGTCGATTGGCGCCCAGCATCACCTGGGCGCGGTGCGCTCGGGACAGCAAATCTACGCCCGCGACCGCGACCTGATCGTCACCGGCGCGGTCGCCAACGGCGCCGAAGTGATTGCCGACGGCAATATCCATATTTACGGCGGCCTGCGCGGCCGCGCCATGGCCGGCGCGCAGGGCGACGAGAAAGCGCGCATCTATGTCTCGGACTTTCGTGCCGAACTGGTGGCGATTGCCGGGCAATATCGCGTCTTTGAACAAATTCCTGACGACCTCGAGGGCCAGTCCGTGCAATGCTGGCTCGACGGGGAAAAGCTGCTGATCGCCAAGCTGTAATGACCACAGCTAATCCGGTCGTCCTTGTTCGATCCATGTGCTTCAACCAACTATAAAAATATTCCGGAGATGAGCCCTTGACTGCTGAGATTATCGTCGTCACTTCCGGCAAAGGCGGCGTCGGCAAGACGACCACCAGCGCCTCTCTCGCCACCGGCCTGGCCATGGCGGGCAAGAAAGTTGCCGTGATCGACTTCGACGTCGGCCTGCGCAATCTCGACCTGATCATGGGCTGCGAGCGGCGCGTGGTGTACGACTTCGTCAACGTCGTGCACGGCGAGGCCACGCTCAAGCAGTCGCTGATCAAGGACAAGCGCCACGAGAACCTGTTCGTGCTGGCAGCCAGCCAGACCCGCGACAAGGACGCGCTGACCCAAGAGGGTGTCGAGAAGGTGCTCGATGGCCTGTCTGAAGACGGCTTCGACTACGTCGTGTGCGACTCCCCGGCCGGCATCGAGAAAGGCGCGCACCTGGCGATGTATTTCGCCGATCACGCCGTGGTCGTGGTCAACCCCGAAGTGTCCTCGGTACGCGACTCCGATCGTATCCTCGGCCTGCTCGCCAGCAAGACGCGGCGCGCCGAGCGCGGCGAAAAGCCGATCACCCAGCACCTGCTTCTGACCCGCTACAACCCGGCCCGCGTCGCCATCGGCGAGATGCTCAGCGTCAAGGACGTCGAGGAAATTCTGGGCATCAGCGTTGTCGGCGTGATTCCCGAATCGGAAAACGTGCTGACCGCGTCGAACAACGGTATCCCGGTGATCGTCGACGCCAATTCACTCGCCGGTCAGGCCTACAGCGACACCGTGGCTCGCATCCTCGGCGAAGAGCGTCCGCTGCGCTTTATCGACGTGCCGAAGAAAGGCTTTCTCCAGCGCGTATTCGGAGGTTGATCACGATGGGCATTCTGGATTTCCTGAAGCGCAAGGGTGAACCCACCGCCAACGTGGCCCGCGAACGTCTGCGCATCATCGTGGCGCAGGAGCGCTCCAACCGCGGTGCGCCCGATTACCTGCCGATGATGCGTAGCGAGCTGCTCGAGGTGATCAAGAAATACGTCCATGTCGATATCGAAGCGATCAGCATCAAGCTGGAGCAGGACAGCGGCCACGAGATCCTCGAACTTTCCGTGGCGTTGCCGGACGGCAAAGCGCCCGTGAAGAGCGATACGGCCGCGGGCTGACACTGTGCGTCACCGGAGCGCTGTCATCCGGCCAGCGAACTGATCTGACAAATTTCATGCAACCTCCAAACCAAGTCGGCCCGTCGACAGGATCGTCGGTCGACGGCGACCCGGCCGACAGCGTGCTGCGCCTGGGCCAGCTCGGCTTCGATGCGCCGGCAGCCCTGCTCGCCTGCTTCGGGCTGACGCTTCAACGCGTGGCGGACGATACGCCGATCCCCGGCAGCTTCTGGGGTGACGAGGAAGCCGGCATTATCGGCACCACGGTCTATGCTCGCAACGACACGCCGGTGCACTCGCTGCTGCACGAAGCGGGGCACCTGATTGTGCTGCCCCCCGAAAGACGTCCAGACGTCCATACCGACGCCACCGATTCGATCGAGGAAGAGGACGCCACCTGCTATCTGCAGATCGTTCTGGCCGACCGCCTGCCCGGCGTCGGGCGTGAACGGCTCATGGCCGATATGGATGCCTGGGGCTACTCGTTCCGACTAGGCTCGACGCGCGCGTGGTTCGAACACGATGCGGAAAATGCACGCAATTTTCTGGCCGCGCGCAACCTGCCGTGCTGAGCGGCAGCCTCGGCGACTGTCGGAATACGTAAGCCGCGCCGCGAGCTGCTAATGTTGACCGTTGATTTTTGTCACTGCGCTGATTGGCGCATTCGTCCGGGGAGAGGAATGATGAACAAACTTTCGTACGCGCTGATCGGCGCGCTTGCCGTCACGGCCTTTGCAAATACCGTCGCTGAAGCGCAGACCACGCCCGCCGCGGCATCGTCCACGGCGGACGCCGACCGTGCGTTTACCCGTCTGTCTGACAGCTATTTCGATAGCTACTACTTTCCCACCAACCCGACCACGGCCACAGCGGACGGCCTGCACGACTTCGACACCAAGCTGGAGGATTATTCGCGCGCCGGCGTCGACGCCAATATCAAAACGCTGCAGCAGTGGCAGGCGAAAGTGGCGGCGGTAGATGCCTCGAAACTCGGTGAGCGCGTGCGCGGCGACCGCGAGCTGGTGTTGAACAATATTCGCAGCACCCTGCTCACCCTGCAGAAGATACGTCCATGGCAGAAAAATCCGGACGTCTATTCCAGCGGCATCACCAACAGCGCCTTCACCCTAATGGAGCGCAAGTTTGCGCCGCCGGAAACGCGCCTGCGCGATCTTGTCGCCCGCGAAAAGCTGATGCCCGCCGTGCTGGCCGATGCGCGCAAAAATCTGGCGAACCCGCCGCTGATCTACACCCAGATCGCACTGCAGCAGCTGCCCGGCCTGGTGCAGTTCTTTCAGAAAGACGTGCCGTCGGCCTTCACCGACGTCAGCGACCCGGCGCTGAAAAAGCAGTTCGCCGACAGCAATGCCGCGGTAATCCAGTCGCTGCAGGATTATCAAAATTGGCTCAAGACTGATGTGCTGCCGCGCTCACACGGCGACTTCCGCATTGGCGCCGCAGCGTTCCGCGACAAGCTCAAGTACGACGAAATGGTCAGCATCCCGCTGGATCAGCTGCTTGCCATCGACATGGCCAATATGAAGCAGAACCAGCAGGCCTTTGCCGACGTCGCCAAACAGCTCGACCCCAGCAAGACGCCGCAGCAGGTGCTGGCCGAGCTGGGCTCCGACTATCCGGCCGCCGACAAGATCCTCGATACCTTCCGCGGCACGTTCGACAAGCTGGTCGGCTTTATCCAGCTCAAGCAGATCATCACCATTCCTTCCGACGTGCGGCCGATTGTCGAGGAGACGCCACCGTTCATGCGCGCGACGACCTTCGCCTCCATGGATACGCCCGGACCGTACGAGACGGTCGCTAAAGAGGCCTACTTCAACGTCACGCTGCCCGAGCCCGACTGGACCGCCCAGCGCACGAAAGAATTCATGGCGCAGTTCAGCTACCCGGTGATTTCCGCCATCGCCACGCACGAGGCCTATCCGGGCCACTACATCCAGTTTCTGTGGATGCACAAGCTGGACGACCGCGCGCGCAAGCTGCTCGGTGCCACCACCAACGTGGAAGGTTGGGCGCATTACTGCGAGCAGATGATGCTCGACGAAGGGCTGGCCGCTTACGTCTACCCGAACGACAAACGCCAGCAGCTGCTGCTGCGCCTCGGCCAGCTGCAGGATGCGCTGCTGCGCAACGCCCGCTTCGTCGTCGGCATCAAGCTGCATACCGGCCAGATGACAATGGATCAAGCCATCGATTTCTTCGTCAAAGAGGGCTACCAGTCGCGCGCCGTGGGCGAGGTAGAAACCAAGCGTGGCACCTCCGATCCGACCTATCTGTACTACACGCTGGGCAAGCTGCAGATCCTGAAGCTGCGCCACGATGTGGCAGCCAAAGAAGGCAAGAACTTCAACCTGCAGCAGTTCCACGACCGCTTCATGCAGCAGGGTTTCGCGCCGATCGCCATCGTGCGCGAGGCGATGCTGCACGACACGTCGCCGACGCTCTGACGTTCGCCATTGTGCCGGAGGTAGGGCCGGACTTCCGCCCCGCGCGCCGGTCGCTTACATCGGCTCGGCGATTTCCGCCTGCAGGGTGACGCTGGCGTCCGCGGTTGCCAGCGGAGGTCCGGCCAAACGTCTGCTGATGCATCCATACCACCACCACGACAGCATGCCGGCGACGCTCAGCGCCGATGCCCCCAAGGCCAGCGGCAGCATGCTGCCGGAGAGCATCGGCGAGAGCACGCCGGCTACAACGCTGCAAAGTATCAGGCTGGCAAAGGCCTGCACCGA
>CAIKJM010000286.1 GCA_903827735.1 uncultured Rhodanobacter sp.
ATGTACGCATAGCCGGGCTCCAGTTCGCGCACCTTGACGCTGCTTACCGCGATGGTTTCGCGCACCAGATTCGGGTCGATCAGCTTGTCACTCTTGGCGTGCACGATGGTCAGCTGGATCTTGCTGCCGGGCTTGCCGCGCAGCTTGGCATACATGTCGTCGATGTTTTCCGAGTTGATCACGGTGCCGTCGATCTTGACGATGGTGTCGCCGGCCTGGATGCCGGCACGCGAGGCGGGCGTGTCGTCGATCGGCGACACGATGCGCAGTACGTCGCCGTCCTGCAGCACCTCGATGCCGAGCCCGCTGTACTGGCCGGTGGTGTCCTCGTTGAGCTGGGCCAGGCCGTCCTTGTCGAGGTATTCGCTGTGCGGATCGAGCCCGCTGAGCATGCCGGTGATCGCGGCTTTCATCAGCGTCTTGTTGTCGACCTTTTCCACGTATGCCTGTTTCACTACTTCGTAGACGCGGCTGAAGTTGCGGATGTCGTCCAGATCGACCTGGTCGGCTCCGGCGGAGCTCGCGCTGGCCGGGGCCGGCGCGGTGCCGGCCGATGCCGGAATGTCGGCCGGCGCAACGCTGGATGCGGCGGCGGGCGCGGTCTGCGACTGCGCGAACGGCAGCGCGAGCAGCAGCGGCAGTGAGGTCAGCAGAGCGATCTGGCGGCGAAGCGAACGACGCATGGAATGACTTCCTGTAACCATTAACTGATGAGCGGAGGGACACCACGCCGTAGCGCGACGAAAGAGGCTGGATAGAGGTATTGCCAGGCAGTGTGACAACCGAATGCCGACGTAATTCATCCTTCTCACAATGCTAGCCTGTGTCGCCATGCCGGTGGCGTCAACGGCGCTGGCTCAGCCAGCTGCGCGGGTCGACCGGCTGGTTGTCGCGGCGCAGTTCGAAGTACACGCCCGTGTTGACGCCGGTTGTCGGGCTGGCGGTGCCGATCGCCGCGCCCGCCTCGACCTGATCGCCGACGCCGTGCAGCAGGGTTTCGTTGTTGCCGTACATGCTGAGCCAGCCGTTGCCGTGGTTGACGATCAGCAGCATGCCGTAGCCGCGCAGAAAGCCGGCGTAGATGACTTTGCCCCGCGCTACCGCATGCACTTCGCTGCCGCCGGTCGCCTTGATCAGCACGCCGTTGCCGAAGGTGTTGACGACCCCCGCGGCGGGCCATGGCAAATTGCCGCGGATATTGGCGCTGGCCTTGCCCACGTCGATTGGCGGCGGCGCGTTTTTGCCCGGATGGTTGCGGCGCGCCGCCTCGCGCGCTGCGGCGGCCTGCGCCTGGGCTTCGCGGGCAGCGTCGTCGATCGCCTTCTGCAGCTTGGCGACCAGTTCGTTCAAGGCCTGCGCGTTCTGCTTCAGCACGGCCAGCTTCTGCGCCTGATCCTTGTATTGCGCGTCGGTCTCGGCGGCCAGCTTCTGCTGGGCGAGGCGCTGTTGCGCCAGGGTTTTGGCCTGCTGCTGGCGCTGATCGCGCGTGGCTTCCAGCGACTGCTGCTCGGCGGTGATGGCAGTTTGCAGCTCCTGCAGCTTGGCCAGGTCGGCCATCAGCTGCTGCACGCGCTGGACTCGATCCTGCTGGAAATACTTTGAGTACATCAGCGCGCGGGAAATCTGCGCCACGTCTTCATCGCCCAGCAGCAGACGAAGGTCCGAACCCTGGCCCAGGGCATAGGTGGCGCGCAGCAGGTCGCCGATGGCCGCGTGCTGGTTGTCCAGACTTTGCTTCAGCGTGGCCTGCTGCTGTTGCAGATCATCCAGCTGCTTTTGTTTGGCGGCCAGCTCGGTATCCGTCTGGTGCACCGCGCGCGCGGCGGTCGCCAGCGCCGCGGCCTGCTTGGCCAATTCGGCGTTGGCGCTGTCGCGGCGCGCCGCGGTGTCAGCCTGTTGTTTGGCCAGCGCGTTCATCTTGGCCTGGATATCGGCCAATTTTTGCTTCGCGTCCGCCTGTTCATTGCCGCTTTTGCCATCCTGCCGCGCCTGCGCTGACGAGGCGGCCAGCGCACAGCTCAACGCGACGGCGACCAGCAGTCCACGGATGAAGGGCTTAGGTAAAAGCGGTCGGGCGAAGCGGGCGGTTGGCGGCATGCGGCAATTATCACCGAGCCGGGGATGCGTAGCGAGCCGCCTGACGATTGGCGTCGGCAAACTGGTATGCCCGCGCAGCCCGCACCAGCCAAGGGTTGGCGTTGTTGTTAAACAAATGTAGCTGCGCCTGGGCTGGGACTGGCGGCTATTTCGCAGACGCTTATCGCTTCCACGATGCGTCGCATCGCTGCCGTATGGCCGTCCAAATGCTTTGACGCTTCGCAGCAAGTGTGTTTTAGTCGGACTAACCCCGTTCGCAGCCAAGGCGCTTATCACCTCGCCGGCTTCGTGCGCTCAGTCATTCCATCTGCCGCGGAGGCCCGATGGCGCAGCAAGTATCCACCACGTTGTACGACCCGGCTTTCGAACACGACAGCTGCGGGTTTGGTCTGGTCGCGCAGGTCGACGGCCGCGCCAGCGCGTGGGTGGTCGATACCGCATTCGAAGCGCTGGCCAAGCTGTCGCACCGCGGCGGCGTCAACGCCGACGGCATCAGCGGCGACGGCTGCGGCGTGCTGATTCATATGCCTGCGCCGTGGCTGCGCGCGTTGGCCGAAGAGGCTGGCATTGCCGTGGCCGAACGCTTTGCCGCCGGGCTCGTCTTTCTCGATCCCGTGGATGATGGTGCCGCGGTACTGGAAAAGTATCTTGTCGAAGAAGGCCTAACCGTTGCGGGCTGGCGCGAGATCAAAGTGAATGCGGACGCCTGCGGCCCGCTGGCTTTTTCAAGCTGCCCGCAGGTGCAGCAGGTGTTCGTCAACGTTGCCGACGGCATGGACGACGAAAAATTCGAGCGCGCGCTGTTTCGCGCCCGGCGTCGCGCCGAAACTGCGCTGAAGGACGATCCGTCGTTCTATGTGGTGACGCTCTCCTCGCATGTGATCGGCTACAAGGCGATGGCCGCGCCGGGCCACCTGCGCGAGGTGTTTGCCGATCTTCGCCATCCGGCGCTGGTCAGCGATGCGGTGGTCTTTCATCAGCGCTTTTCCACCAACACCTCGCCGCAGTGGCGGCTGGCGCAGCCGTTTCGTTTGCTGGCGCACAACGGCGAGATCAACACCATTCGCGGCAACCGTCGCTGGATGCAGGCGCGCGAAGCGATTCTGCATTCGCCGCTGGTCGACCTCAGCGATATTGGCCCGCTGGTGCGCCAGGTCGGTTCGGATTCGGAGAGCCTGGACAACGCCTTGGAAGTGCTGCTCGCGGGTGGCCTCGACATGCTCACCGCCATGCGCGTGCTGGTGCCGCCGGCCTATGCCGCGCGCGAGGACATGGACGAGGATCTCGCCGCGTTCTACGAGTATTACGCGCTGCACATGGAGCCGTGGGACGGCCCCGCGGGGCTGGTGATGTGCGGCAGCCACTACGCCGCCTGCGCGCTGGATCGCAACGGCCTGCGCCCGGCGCGCTGGGCGCTGTCGGACGACAATCATCTGATCGTCGCGTCCGAAGCGGGCCTGTGGGACATGCCCGCGTCGAAAGTTGTCGGCAAGGGTCGGCTCGGGCCTGGCCAGATGCTGGCGGTGGATTTTCGCGCCGGCAAACTGTTGTTCGATGCCGACATCGACGCGATCAACCGCAAGCGCGCGCCGTTCCAGCAGTGGTTGCGCGAAGGCATCACCTACCTCGAATCCGACCTGATCGATCCCAGCCTGGCAGCCGAGCCGCTGCCGACCCAAGAGCTGCATCGCTGGCAGAAGCTCTACGGGCTCACCCGCGAAGAGCGCGAAACGGTGCTCAAGGTGCTCGCCGAAACCGAGGCCGAACCGACCGGGTCGATGGGTGACGACACGCCGATGGCAGCGATGTCGCGCCAGGTGCGGCCGCTATTCGATCGCTTCCGCGAAGGCTTTGCGCAGGTCACCAATCCGCCGATCGATCCGCTGCGCGAGCTGCTGGTGATGTCACTGATGACGCAGATCGGCGCCGAGGGAAATATCTTCGAGCTGTCGGCGAAAAACGCCAAGCAGATTCTGCTCAATTCGCCGATCTGCTCGCAGCGCAAGCTGCGTCAGATTCTGGCGCTGCCGCAGTACGTCAACGGCACGGTGCAGATCGACCTTTGTTATGCAACCAGCGAAGGACTCGAAGCGGCGCTGCGGCGCTTTTGTCGTGAAGCCGAAGCCGGCGTGCGCGGCGGCGCGGGCATCGTCTTCATCACCGATCGCTACCCGAACAAGAAAACGCTGCCGGCGCACGCGCTGCTCGCGGTCGGCGCCATCCACGCACATCTGACCGAAAGCGGCCTGCGCTGCCAGTGCAACCTGCTGGTCGAGACCGCTACCGCGCGCGACGCGCATCAGTTCGCCTGCCTGATCGGCTTTGGCGCGACCGCGATCTATCCGTGGCTGGCGTATCAAAGTCTGTTCGAACTGGGTCGCGACGGGCATATCCATCATGGCGACAACAACCAGCGCGAAATCGGCCGCAGCTATCGACGCGGCATACGCAAAGGCCTGCTGAAAATCCTCTCGAAAATGGGCATCTCCACCGTCGCGGGCTATCGCGGCTCACAGCTGTTCGAGATCATCGGGCTGGCGCCGGACGTCGTGTCGCTGTGCTTCCCCGGTACGCCGTCGCGCGTGGGCGGTGCGGGTTTTGCCGAGCTGCAGAACGATCAGCGTCTGCTCGCGGCCGAAGCGTGGAATGAGGCCAAGCCGCTGCACGCCGGCGGACTGTACAAGTTTGTCTACGGCGGCGAGTACCACATGTACAACCCCGACGTGATCGACACCTTGCAGCACGCGGTGCGTACGGGCGAGATGGCCGACTATCGTCGCTATGCGCAGCAGGTCGATTCGCGGCCGCCGTCGGCGCTGCGCGATCTGCTGTTGCCGCACGGCATGGGCGAGCCAATTCCGCTGGACGAGGTCGAGCCGGTCGAGGCCATCCTCAAGCGCTTCGATTCGGCCGGCATGTCGCTCGGCGCGCTGTCGCCCGAGGCGCACGAGGCGCTGGCCACCGCAATGAATCGTCTGGGCGGGCGCAGCAATTCCGGTGAGGGCGGCGAAGATCCCGCGCGCTACGGCACCGAGCGCATGTCCAAGATCAAGCAGGTGGCCTCGGGCCGCTTCGGCGTTACGCCGACATACTTGATAAATGCCGAAGTGCTGCAGATCAAGATCGCGCAGGGCGCCAAGCCCGGCGAGGGCGGCCAGCTGCCCGGTCACAAGGTGGATGCCACCATCGCGCGACTGCGCTTCGCCAAGCCAGGCATCGGCTTGATTTCGCCGCCACCGCATCACGACATCTATTCGATCGAGGATCTGGCCCAGCTGATTCACGATTTGAAGGAAGTCAATCCGACCGCGCTGATTTCGGTGAAGCTGGTGTCGCACGCGGGCGTCGGCACGGTCGCCGCCGGCGTGGTGAAAGCGGGCGCGGATTTGATCACCATTTCCGGCCACGACGGCGGTACCGGCGCCAGCCCGCTCACCTCGATCAAGTACGCCGGCACGCCGTGGGAACTGGGCATGGCCGAAGTGCAGCAGACGCTGCGCCGCAACGGGCTGCGCGGCCGCGTGCGCCTGCAGACCGACGGTGGCCTCAAGACCGGCCTGGACGTGATCAAGGCCGCGATGCTGGGCGCGGAAAGCTACGGCTTCGGCACCGGCCCGATGGTGGCGCTGGGCTGCAAATATCTGCGCATCTGCCATCTGAACAACTGCGCCACTGGCGTGGCCACGCAGAACGAGCGGCTGCGCAAGGATCACTTCATCGGCCTGCCGCAGATGGTGATGAACTACTTCCGTTTCGTCGCCGAAGACGTGCGCCTGCACATGGCCATGCTCGGCGTGCGCACGCTCGGCGAACTGGTCGGGCGCAGCGATCTGCTTACGCAGGCCGAGGGCAGCACGCCTGTGCAGCGTCAGCTCGATCTGTCGCGGCTGATTTCCAGCGATGGACTGGGCGTCGACGTGGACAGCGCCTGCGTGATGGCGCGCAACCCGATGCGCGATCCGGCCGCGCTCGCCTCGCGCATCAGCGCCGACGCCGACGAGGCGATCACCAGTGGACACAGCGCAACCTTCAGTTACGCCATCGCCAATACCGATCGCGCGATCGGTGCGCGCCTGTCGGGCGATATCGCGCGTCTGTACGGCGACCACGGCATGGACGCCACGCCGATTACGCTGAAGCTGGAAGGTGCGGCGGGCCAGAGCCTGGGCGCGTGGAACGCGGGCGGCGTGCATATCGAACTCACCGGCGAAGCCAACGACGGCGTCGGCAAGGGCATGACCGGTGGACGCATCATCGTGCGGCCGCCGCCGGAGTCGCCGTTCGCCAGCCAGGACGCGTCGATCCTCGGCAACACCTGCCTGTACGGTGCGACCGGCGGCGAACTCTTTGCTGCTGGTCGCGCGGGCGAGCGCTTCGGCGTGCGGAACTCTGGCGCGCTGGCGGTGATCGAAGGCGCCGGCGACCACTGCTGCGAATACATGACAGGCGGCGTGGTGGCCGTGCTCGGCGCGTGCGGGCTGAATTTCGGCGCGGGTATGACCGGCGGCTTCGCCTACGTGCTCGACCTGCAGCGAACTTTTGTCGACTGCTACAACCACGAGCTGGTCGACATCGTGCGCATTTCGCCCGAGGGCATGGAGCACTATATGCAGCATCTGCGCGGACTGATCGCACAGCATGCCGAACATACCGGCAGCGCCTGGGCCAGACATTTGCTTGGCGATTTCCGCGGCCTGCTGCAGCGTTTCTGGCTGGTCAAGCCGAAAGCTGCCAGCCTCGCCGCGCTGGCCGATGAACTGCGGAGAGCCGCGTGAGCCACAAGCTATTCCGCTTCATGGATTTACCGCGACAGCCGCCGCGCTATGTGCCGGTGGCCATCCGCGTGCTCGGCTACGGCGAGATCAGCGGCGACTTCGCTTCCACCGAAGCCAGCGCGCAGGCCGGGCGCTGCATCGACTGCGGCAACCCGTACTGCGAAAACGCCTGCCCGGTGCACAACTACATTCCGAACTGGCTGAAACTGGTCGAGGAAGGCCGGCTGTTCGAAGCCGCCACGCTGATGCACGAGACCAATCCGCTGCCGGAAATCTGCGGCCGAGTATGCCCGCAGGATCGCCTGTGCGAAGGCGCCTGCACGCTCGAGCAGGGCGACTTCGGCGCGGTGACCATCGGCAGCATCGAGCGCTCGATTACCGACGAGGCGTTTCGCCAGGGCTGGCGGCCGGATCTGTCGCATGTGGTCGAAAGCGGTCGTCGCGTTGCCGTGGTCGGAGCGGGCCCCGCGGGCCTGGCCTGCGCGGATCGCCTGCGCCGTGCCGGCATCGCCGCCGACGTGTTCGATCGCCAGCGCGAAATCGGCGGCCTGCTGACCTTCGGCATTCCGCCGTTCAAGCTCGACAAGAGCGTGGTGCGCACGCGTCGCGACGTGCTCGAAGGCATGGGCGTGCAGTTTCATCTCGGTGTGGAGATCGGTCGCGATATCGCGTTCGAGCAATTGCTTGCCGACTACGATGCGGTGTTCATCGGCACTGGTGCCTACACCTTTGTCGATGGCCAGCTGCCCGGCGCCGAGCTCGACGGCGTGCACTATGCGCTGCCGTTCCTGATTGCCAACGTCGATCGGCTGATCGACGAGCTGCCGGTACCTGCTGCGCTCGACCTCAACGGCAAACATGTGGTGGTGCTCGGCGGCGGCGATACCGGTATGGACTGCAACCGCACGGCGATTCGTCTCGGCGCGGCCTCGGTGACCTGCGTCTACCGCCGCGACGAAATGAGCATGCCCGGTTCGCGCCGCGAAGTCGGCTCCAGCCGAGACGAGGGCGTGCAGTTCCTGTTCAATCGCCAACCCACCGCGCTGATCGCGGAAGGCAACAAGGTGCGTGCGGTGCAGGTTGTCACCACCGAACTGGTCGACGACGGCAAGGGCGGCGTGCAGCTGCGCAACGTCGACGGCAGCGAAAAGGAGCTGCCCGCCGACGTGGTCATTCAGGCCTTCGGCTTTCGCGCCAGCCCGCCGGCGTGGTGCGACGCCTACGGCATCGAGCGCGATCGCACTGGACGCATCCTCGCCGGCCACGAGGGCAGGCTGCCGTTCCAGACCAGCCACCCGAAGGTGTTTGCCGGCGGCGATAACATGCGCGGCGCTGATCTCGTCGTGCGCGCGGTCTACGACGGTCGCGAAGCGGCCGGTTCGATCGCGCAGATGTTCAGCGAGCTGGGGCTGAGGGAAGTCGAATACGCGGGCTGATTGAAGGCGAGACTTTTGGATGCGGTGACTTTTGGCTGCATGCGCGACGGCCCAGCAAACCGCTCCGTTCGATGTCCTCCGCTGTCCAAGTGCTCGCGCGGCCGCTAAGCTCCCGCGTGATGACAGCCGACGGCGCGTTGCGTGCTCAATAGACTCTGGTTCGGATTTTTTCTGGTCGCCGCCGTCGCCGCGCTGTCGCGCTGGCTGATCGGAGGGGACGAGACCGTATTCGCGGCGGTGGTCGGCTCGCTGTTCGATATGGCCGATCTGTCGGTGAAGGTAATGCTGCTGCTGTTCGGCACGCTGGCGCTGTGGCTGGGCTTTCTCAATATCGCCGAGGACGCCGGGCTGGTCGAACGCACGGCGCGCATGCTGGGGCCGCTGTTTTCGCGCCTGATGCCGGGCGTACCGCGCGGCCATCCGGCGATTGGTTTGATCACGATGAACTTCGCTGCGAACGCGCTGGGTCTGGACAACGCGGCCACACCGATCGGCCTGCGTGCGATGCGCGAGCTGCAGACGATCAACCCGTCGGCGGATACCGCCAGCAACGCGCAGATTCTTTTTCTCGTGCTGAATGCGTCGTCGCTGACGCTGCTCCCGGTCACGGTGTTCGTCTATCGCGCGCAGGCTGGTGCGCACGATCCGACCCTGGTGTTTCTGCCGATCCTGCTGGCGCACTTTGCGGCCAACCTCACCGGCCTGCTGTCGGTGGCCTATATGCAGCGCCTGAAGCTGTGGGACCCGGTGGTGATCGCCTGGCTAGGCGGTGGCGCCCTTTTGCTCGGCGGATTCATTGCGCTGCTGACCACGTTCACCGCTGTGGCGCTGGCATCGTTCTCGTCGCTGCTGGGCAACCTGATGCTGTTCGGCGTGATCATCGCTTTTTTGTGCGCGGGTGCGTGGAAGCGCGTGCCGCTGTTCGAGAGTTTCATCAACGGTGCAAAGCAGGGTTTCGATGTCGCCAAGGACATCTTGCCGTACATGATCGCGATGCTGTGCGCCGTCGGCGTGCTGCGCGCGTCGGGTGCGTTGGACTTCGTGCTGAACGGCATTCGCTGGCTGGTGCTGCACGCGGGGCTGGACGACCGCTTTGTCGACGCGCTGCCGACCGCCCTGGTCAAACCGTTTTCCGGCAGCGCTGCGCGTGCGATGCTGATCGAGACGATGCATCACTCTGGCGTGGACAGTTTTCAGGCGCTGCTCGCGGCGGTGATCCAGGGCAGCACGGAGACGACCTTCTATGTCGTCGCAGTCTACTTTGGCGCCGTCGGCATCAAGCGTGTGCGGCACACCATCGGCTGTGCGCTGCTGGCCGATCTGGCCGGCGTGCTGGCGTCGATCGGCGTGTGCTACTGGTTTTTTGGAGCGATCAAATAATGCGGCAGCGTGGTTATTCCGGAGCACCACGGCCGTGTGCGTAATTGCGCTGGCCTGGAACGCGCATCCGCGCTGGCGGCTTGTGCTGGCCGGCAATCGCGACGAGTTTTATGCACGGCCCAGCGCGGCGCTGGCGCAATGGCCCGACGCCAATATCATCGCCGGCCGCGATCTGGAAGCGGGTGGCACCTGGCTCGGGGTAACGGCTCAGGGCCGCTGCAGCGTGGTCACCAACGTGCGCAATCCGCGCGATGCGCAAACGGGGTTGTCGCGTGGTCTGCTGGTGACGGATTACCTTGCGCACTCCGATGACGCCGCCACGCATGCCGCGCGCCTGCAGTCGGCTGCAGCGGGGTATCGGCCTTTCAATCTGCTGATATTCGATGCAGATCGGGCGTTTCATATCGGAAATCGTCCGCTGCCAGTCATTCATGCGTTGAGCGATGGCATACATGGCCTGTCCAACGCCGAGCTGGATACGCCGTGGCCGAAAACCCGCCGGCTATGTGCACGCATGCGGGAGTGGATCGACGGGAATCGCGGCGCGACCGATGCCGAGGATTTCATGGCGCTGTTCACCGCGCTGGCCGATGAGGAAATCGCCGCGGACGCCGAGCTGCCGGATACCGGCATTGGGCTGGAACGCGAGCGGTGGCTGTCGGCGGCCTTTATCCGCGGCGAGTCGTACGGCACACGCGCCAGTACGGTCGTGGCGATCGGCAACGATGGTCGTGGTGTGATCATCGAACGCCGCTTCGGCCCTCACGGGCGCTTCGATGGTGAAACGCGGCTGCCCATCGAAGGGCCACAGTGACGCTGGCGCTTTGAGCTAGCGCGCACCTACTGCTGAGTCATCTACCTACGCGAGCTGTCGGCGCGTTCGCCTTGGTGTCGCATATCCTGCAGCCTAGGCTTTCGGTTTCCGCCACGGACGGGTGATATCGATGCGCAACGCATGGCTGCTGCCGATGATGTTTCTCGCCGGATGGTGCAGCCCTGGCGTGCGCGCCGAGGATTGCCCCGCCTGGACGCGGGCGCAGGCGCACGCCGAGATGCTCGCGCTGCACGATCGGCTAGATAGCTGGAATCGCGAATATAGGAAAGGCGCCGAGTCGCCGATCGATGACGCGGTTTACGATCAGGCTCTGCAACGTTTTCTGCACTGGCGACGCTGCTTTCCGGAACAGGCGCCCGCGGTTCCTGCGGATCTCGCAGATGCGACGGGTAATGTGCGTGCGCCGGTGGCGCAGACCGGTCTGGCCAAACTGCCCGATGCGGCGGCGGTGACGGCGTGGATGCGTGCGCGCGGAAACAAGGATCTCTGGGTGCAGCCGAAGGCCGACGGCGTGGCCGTGACGCTTTTGTATATAGACGGCCAATTGAGCGAAGCCATCAGCCGGGGTGACGGCGTGCACGGTTCGGATTGGACGGATAAAGCCCAGGCCATCGATGCGATTCCCAAGCATCTGCCGCATGCGCCGGCGCGCGTGGTGCTGCAGGGTGAAATCTACTGGCGCATTCCTAATCATGTGCAGGCCGAGGATGGCGGCATCAACGCACGCTCGGCCGTCGCAGGCGCGATGGCGCGCGACACGCTCGACGCGGCGACCGCCGCACGCATCGGACTGTTTGTCTGGGACTGGCCGACGGGCCCTGCCGACATGCCGTCGCGACTGGCAGGCATGCAGGCCATGGGCTTGAGCGATGGGGTGAAATACACGCAGGCGGTGCATTCCATCGACGATGTGCAGCGCTGGCGCGAGCAATGGTATCGCCACGGCGTGCCGTTCGCGGCCGATGGCACGGTGGTGCGTGAGGGTCACCGGCCAGCCGCATCGAGCTGGCAGGCCACGCCGCCGGCGTGGGCCGTGGCGTGGAAATATCCGGCGGCGCAGGCGCTGGCCGAAGTGCGGGCGGTAACCTTCACCGTGGGTCGCAGCGGCCGCATCACGCCCGTGCTGGAACTGGAGCCGGTGCAGCTGGACGATCATCGCGTGCAGCGCGTCAGCGTCGGTTCGGTGGCACGCTGGAAAGCGCTCGATATCCGTCCCGGCGATCAGGTCGAGATTGCGCTGGTCGGCCTCACCATTCCCCGGCTGCAGTCGGTGGTCTGGCGTACGCAGGTGCGCGCGCCGGTGACTGTGCCGGACCCGGATGCGCACGATCCGCTGAGTTGCTGGGCGATAGCGCCGGAATGCGAAGCACAGTTTCGCGCGCGGCTGGTCTGGCTCGGCGGCAAGCAAGGCCTGCATCTGGATGGTATCGGCGCGGATACCTGGCAGGCACTGATCGACGCGGGGCTGATCCACGATCTGCTGGACTGGCTTAGCCTGACGCCGACGCAGCTGGCCAAGGTGCCGGGTCTGGGTCAGGCGCGCGCTACGGCGCTGGCGCAAACCTTTGCCGACGCGCGCAAACGGCCTTTCGCCGACTGGCTGCGAGCGATGGGCATGCCGCCGGCGGCCGGTATGGCGTTGCCGGACTGGCCTGCGCTGGGCGCGCGCAGCGCGGAGGACTGGCAAACGGCGGGTGCGGGTCGTGCAAAGTCCGCGCATCTGGCGGAATTCTTCGAACATCCCGAGGTGCGCGCCCACGCGGCGCGGCTGCATGCGATCGGCGTGCAGGGTTTCTGATGCTCCCAACGAATCAGCGCTTCAAGTGCCCATCGAGGTAATACCACCGGCCGTCTTCCCGTACGAAACGGCTCGTCTCGTGCTGGCGCTGCGCGCGCCCGCCGCCAAGCCGATAGCGTGCGACGAACTCTACGCTGGCGTGGCTTTCATCGATGTCGTCATGGTGGCGAATATCGAGTCCCAGCCAGGTCGGTGGAGGTCGCTGTGACGCCAGGTCCAGTGATGCCGGCCGTGCGGACGCGTGCCAGCTGGCTAGCAGAAAATCCTCGCGCTTCAACACGTAGGCGCTGTAGCGGGCCCGCATCAGCTGCTCGGCGGACGCCGTCGGCTGGCCTTCGTGCCAACGGCCGCAGCAGGATTTGTATTCGCTTGGCATGCCGCAGGGGCAGGGCATGGTATCGATCGACTTCATGGCGTCTTTTTACGCGAATCGCGGAGCTTTACCCAGTGCGCATCAAACATCGTGGCGACGCCACACCCGGCAGCGGTTGTTGGCCGGCATCGCAACGTCCTCGACCAGGATGAAGCCGGCGTGTGTCGCCAGCGCGTCCACTGCTTCAGTGTCGCGTATACCCATATGCGAGCCACGCGCCCGCAGCGATCGATCGAAAGCGGCGTTGCTTTCGCTGCTGTAGCGGCCGCCCTCATTGAACGGACCATAGATGATCAGCGTGGCGCCGATCTCTGTAACGTGAGGCAACCGGGCGAACAGCTGCTGGACCTCGGACCACGCCATGATGTGCAGCGTGTTGGCACTGAAGACGGCGTCGAAGCGATCATCAGGCCAGGGACCGCTCACGTCCAGCGGCAGCGCGGTCGGAGTATTCGACAAATCGGCCTCGTGCAGCCAGGCGCGAATGCCGGGAAGATTTTCCTCGCGGTCCGAGGCCTGCCAGATCAGCTGTGGCAAATGGCTGGCGAAATACGCTGCATGCTGGCCGGTACCGCTGCCGATTTCCAGCACCCGCCGGGCACCGGCAAAGTGCTCGCGCAACACGGCGAGAATTGGATCGCGATTGCGTTCGCAGGCAGGCGAATGCGGTTTGTTCATACCGTCAGTGCAACCGGAACAGGACGGTCGAGCCAGCCGCGGACGCCGGAATTACGCGAGCTACTCAGGCCGCATGGCCGCGCAGCACGCGCGCCGGCAGAAAAAGAATGGCGGTGAGCAGTGCGAATACGGCGCCGACCGTGATGCCGACCAGCCGGAACGGCAGGGCGATCAGCCAGACGATGGGATAAAGCACCAGCGCGAGCAGCGCCAGCGGCCAGCAAACAACCAGCAGCAATAGCCAGAGCACGAACCCGACCATGTCACGCCCTCCGCGTAGGTAGTGCGGCAACTCTAGCGCAGACGGTTGGCGCTGCGTAGATGACTCTCGACACCCTGCGGGGGCGATGTTCGGCATCTGGCGTATCGCCGGCGCGATGCCGAAGCCTCAGCCCCTGGGGCAAACGTGGATGACCAGCGCCACGGCGCCATGATGAAGTGTGACGCGGCTCGGCGAGGAGCCGCTCAGCCAGGCGTCCCCGGCTTGCAGGACGCCGTCCGATGTCCCGATGTCGCCCCGTGCCGCATAGACCAGAACCACGTCCGGCTCGAGTCGGTGTAGGCCGGGTTCGTCTAGCACCGCGACGTCGCCGCAAGCGTCGGAACGGCGCACCATCAGGTTGAAATCACGCGTCGGGCCGTCGATCAGCGCGACCGCCACGGTGGATTCGCCGGCAAATGCGAACGGCTTGAAACACGTGTCCAGCGTATGCGTGCGATCGCCGTCCAGCGTCATGCGGAAGCCCGCGCCGTCAAGCAGCGCGATGTGCCGGTCGATGCCCGGGAAAGAAGAAAATGGCGCGGCGCTGTTTACTTCAGCAACGCTGACGCGCCATAGAAAATCATCCGTTCCGGATAGGGACGGCTGGACGGCTATTTCCCGTGTCGTGCCCATGCCGTTCTTCCACTGCGCGATGGGACAATCGTGTCCGCGAATAATCGAGGAGCGTTCAAGCGGCTTGTTCATGCGGTGCGCTCGATCACGCGCTGAAACGGCGGCAGCGCACGCAGCATGCCTGCACCGTAGCGTTTCAGTATCACCCGGCGATCCAGCAGCACGATGCGGCCCTGGTCGGTTTCGTTGCGGATCAAGCGGCCGCAGTACTGCGTCAGCAGGCGCGTCGCCTCGGGCACGCTCACTTCGAGAAACGGATTGCGGCCGCGCGATTCCAGCCATTCGGCGTAGGTGGCACCGACCGGGTCGGTCGGCACGGCGAACGGTAGCTGGGTGATCACCACGGTTTCGCACAGCTTGCCGGGCAGGTCCAGGCCTTCGCCGAACGAGGCCAGTCCGAACAAGGTGCTGCCCTTGCCCGCTTCGATGTCCGCGCAGTGTTCGGCGACCAGCTGCGATTTGCCCAGCGAGCCCTGCGCGCGCACCTTGCGCACGTGGGCAATCGGCAGTTTCTGCAGCACGCGGTCGAGCTTGGCGCGCGAGGTGAACAGCACCAGGTTGCCGGCGTCCCAGTCGAGGTTGTCGGCCAGCCATTCGCTGATCTCCTCGGCATGCGCCTCGCGCGCTTCGGGTAGCGTGCGCATGGCCGGAATTTCCAGCCGCGCCTGGCTGGCCAGGTCAAACGGCGAGGGCAGGCTTAGGCAGACCGCGTCATCGGGCAGACCAACCGCGTCGGCGAATCCGCGGAAGTTGCCCCCCGCGCTCAGCGTGGCCGAGGTCATGACGACACCGCTGGCATTGCCCCACAGCACGGCGCCCAGCATGCCGCCGGCGGATACGGCCGAGGCGTGGCAGACCAGCTGTTGATCGCCGGTGAGCGTGACCCAGCGAGCCAGCGGCGGCGCGTGGTCGCTGTCGGTGGCGGCCCAGGAGCGCCAGCAGCGCGCCTGTTTCTCCAGCCGCTCCAGCGCGATGCCGAGTTCACGCGACAGCGCTTCCTGGGTCGGGCCGCCGTCGGTCATCTCGACCACGGCGCGGCGCACCGCATTGAGCCAACGCTGGATCTCATCGGTATAGACGCTCAGAACCCGCGCGTGCTCCACCCACGGTTCGGGCAACTGGCCAAGCGAGCCGCGATACATCGGCTCGGCCTCGGCAGGATCGGGCAGCCAGCCGAGGCGAATCTCGCGTTCAAGTTCCTCCAGCGCGTTGCTGAGCTCTTGCAGCTTCTCGTCGCCCTTGTCGAGGCTGAGCTTGCCGATCGATTCCTTGTCGGTCAGCGAATAGGCGGCGTGCACCTGTCGGCCGAGTCGGCTCAGCTGGCGCGCGCTGAGGTGCATGTAGACCTCGGCGGTGCCGCGATCAATCGCCTTGTCCGCCACGTGGTGGCCTTCGTCGAAGATGTACAGGGTTTCGTCCGGCCGCGGCAGGATGATGCCGCCCCAGCCTTCGTCCTCGCCCGGCATGGTGAGGTCGGCCAGCACCAGATCCTGATTGGCGACGATGATCTCGGCGTCGTCCACCGCGCGGCGCGCAGCAAAAAACGGGCAGACCATGAAATGCGCGCACTTGCGGCTGGTGCAGCCGCCGGCGCTGGTGGTCACCATCGGACGCAGCAGGTCGCTTACCGGCTCAGGCGCGGTGTCCATGTCGCCGTCCCATTCGCGGTGATCGAACGCGGCGCTGAGCTTGACCAGCGCCTGCTTGTCGCGCGGCGTTGGGGGCTTGAGCCAGATCGCCAGGTCGGCGTCCATGCCGGCCAGTCCCATCTGGCCGGAATCGGCGAGGCTTGCCGTGGCCATGGCCAGGTTGCGCGGGCACAGGTAGCGGCCGCGGCCCTTCGCCAGGGCGACCTTGGCCTCGATGCCATTCAGGCGTAGATACTGCGGGATATCCCGCTGCACCAGCTGTTCCTGCAGGGCGACGGTGGCGGTGGCAATCAGCAGCCGCTTCTTCTGGAAGCGGGCCACTTCGACCCCCGCGATCAGATAAGCCATCGATTTGCCGGTGCCGGTGGGCGCTTCGATCACCGCTACACCGCCGGTCTGGCCCAGCGCCTTGGCGACCTCGGCGATCATCTTGCCCTGCGACGCGCGCGCGCGGAAACCCGGCAGACCGCTTTTGATGCGGGCATAGGAAGCGCGGATGGCATCTTTCGTGCTGTCAGCGAGCATGTCGGGTGGAACGGCCTGTCATGGGCGGTAAGCGCGTCCGGCTTTCGGCGCCGAGGTGTGGACCAGCGGGTGAGACGTGTGGCGCAAGATCATCTGGGCGATGGTCAGGTAGTTTATCGTCATTGACGGTCGAACCTCAGCGCACGAACGGTGCTTGCAGTGTGGCGATTGCAGCAAGTGGCGAAGAGGTATGCTAATCAAATGGCGCAAGCCGGCGAGCGGGGGCTCAGCAAAAACTGATAATGAACGACCACGGTGCGGTAACACCGCCGCCAGCCAGCAGTCAGATGCAGCTGAGCTGGCTGACTCGTCTGATTAAAGCGGTGAGCCCCGACGAAGTGGCCGGTGTCATTGTGAAAATCATTCTCGAGCGGCCGACCTGCGAAGACGCATCCGTCGTATGGGGCATCGACAGGGCGGGCAAACATCGCAGTGTCCCCGCCACGTCGATCGACGACGCCGACTGGTCCTGGCTGCGCGCCAGCGTCACCGCAGAGCACGGACTGTGGAGCCCGTCTGGCGACCGCCTGTCGATCTGCTTGTGCAAAAAGCCGGAGCCGGCGCTGTTGATCGTCCGGGTGAAACCCGGTTTTGAACGGTTCCCGATTCCAGAGGAGATGCGCTCACCGATCACGCTGACCGGGCAATACCTGCGCCGGGCTCTGGAATGGGCCGACCTGCAGCATTCGCATCTGCAGCTCGAACGTTCCGAAACGCTGCAGCGCGCGCTGTTCGCCATCTCCGATCTGGCGGGCTCCGATCTCGACATGCCGGACATGCTCCGGGGCATCCACGCCATCGTCAGCACGCTGATGTACGCGGAAAACTTTTACATCGTGCAGCTCAATCGCGAGCGCCAGACCATTCGTTTTCTTTACTTTGTCGACACCGAAGATCCGGTGCCGCCAGGCAACGGGCAGGACATGCCGCTGCAGGACATCGAGCATTCGCTGACCTGGTACGTGATCCACGATGGCAAGGCGCGCATGGGCACGGCGGAGCAACTCCTGTCGCAGGTGGAAGGGCCGGTCATCCAAATCGGTTCGGATAGTTACGACTGGCTGGGCGTGCCGATGCTGCGCGATGGTGAGCCTGGCGGTGCCCTGGTGGTGCAGAGCTATCAAGCCGGCATCGAGTTCACCCGCGATGACATGAACCTGTTGGAATTCGTCGGCAGCCACATTCTTACCGCGCTCGAACGCAAACAGACCAAGGAAGATCTGGAGCGCCGCGTGGAGCAGCGCACGCTCGAGCTGGCGAACGCCAACCGCGGCCTGCAGCAGGAGGTGCTGGAGCGCCAGCGCGCCGAGCATCTGCAGACGGCCCTGTTCCGCATTGCGCAGCTGGCCACGGCCGACATCGATCAGCAGGAGTTCTACCGCCGCGTGCATTCGGTGGTGGGCGAACTGTTGAACGCGGAAAACTTTTTTATCGGGCTGCTTTCCGACGATCGCCAGCAGCTGATGTTTCCTTACGCGGTCGATGCAGTGGACGAGCCGCCGCCGAGCCGCAAGCTCGGTCGCGGCCTCAGCGAGTTCGTGCTGCACAGTGGCATCGCCCTGCGTGCCGACAATACCGACATCGAGCGGATGGAAACGCTCGGTCAGATCGCTTCCGGGCGCACCGGCTCGCCCGCACGCTGCTGGCTCGGCGTGCCGCTGATTGTCGGCGACGAGGTGATCGGTTTGGTCACGGTGCAGAGCTACACCGAGGAAAACGCCTACGGGGCCGCGGATGAGGAGCTGCTCACCTTCGTCGCCACGCAAATTGCCAACAGCCTCACGCGCAGGCGCGCCGCCGAATCGCTGCGCCGCGCCTACGAGCAGCTTGAGCATCGCGTGGAAGAGCGCACGCAGGCGTTGCGCAAAGAAATCATCGAACGCGAGCGCATCCAGGATCAGCTCAAGCATCAGGTGATGCACGATTCGCTCACCGGGCTGCCGAACCGCGGTTATCTGCGTGATCGCATCAATCGCGTGCTCAACCTGCTCAAGCACGAGCCGCTGCATCGCTGCGCGCTGCTGTATTTGGACGTCGATCGCTTCAAGATCATCAACGACAGCCTGGGCCACCTGGCGGGCGATGAAGTGTTGAAAGAGGTGGCGGCTCGACTGGCCAGCTGCGTGCGTCATCCCGATCTGGTGGCGCGGCTGGCAGGCGACGAGTTTGCCATTCTGCTGGAAAACGTCGAGGACGCCTCGATCGCCACCGCCGTGGCGCAGCGCGTGCTCGATGCGCTGAATGCGCCGATGCCGGTGGCCGGCAAGGAATTGCAGCCCACCGCCAGCGTCGGTATCGCGATCGGCGACAGTCACTACCACGATGCCGACGAAGTGCTGCGCGACGCGGACATCGCGCTGTACCGCGCGAAGGAATTGGGCCGTAAGCGTTACGAGCTGTTCGACGAGACGCTGGCAAAAAACGTGGTCGACGTGCTGGCGATGGAAGTGGATTTGCGTCAGGCGCTGCAGCAGCAGCAGTTCGAGCCTTACTTCCAGCCGATCTGCCGGCTCGACGGTGGTCAGGTCGTCGGCTATGAGGCGTTGATCCGCTGGAACCATCCGCAGCGCGGACTGCTGCGGCCGGCGGATTTCCTCAAGATCGCCGAAGACAGCGGGCTGATCGAAGAGATCGACTGGCGCATGTTCGAACTGAGCTGCGTGCTGCTGGAAAGCCACGGCACCGACGAGACGTTCATGACCTTCAACGTGTCCGCACTGCATTTGCGCCACGCCGATTTCGATAAGCGGCTGATCGAGCTGCTGCAAAAGACCGGGCTGCCGCCCTCACGACTGGTGGCTGAGGTGACCGAGGGCGCGCTGCTGGACAACCCCGAGCGCGTGCGCGGCACGCTCGACCGGCTGCGCAGCATCGGCGTCGGCGCGGCGCTGGATGATTTCGGCACCGGCTACTCCTCGCTGAGCTATCTGCATTCGCTGCCGCTGCGCATGCTGAAGATCGATCGCGCCTTCGTGCTGGAGTTGGACAAGGAGGGCAATACCAACAGCACCACGGTAGTGGCCGCCATCCTTGCGCTGGCGCGCGCGCTCAACATCAAAGTGATCGCCGAGGGCATCGAGACCGAAGCGCAGCGCGCCGCCCTGCTGGCGATGGGTTGCGAGATGGGTCAGGGCTACTTGCTCGGTCACCCTGCACCGATCCGCCAGTGGCTGGAGCCACATCAGCCGACCGCATAGGCGTGGCTCAGCCGGTCTGCAGCATGGTGATATTCAGGCCGGCTGGATGATCTGCCGCAGCGCCTGCTCGAATGCTTCCGGCGGCTGGCCGCCGGAAATCAGGTGGCGATCGTTGATGATCGTGGCGGGCACCGACTGGATGCCGTGCTGCAGATAAAACTGCTCCTGCGCACGCACCTCGTCGGCATACATGTCGCTGGCAAGAATGCGCGCTGCCTCGGCCCCATCGAGGCCGACTTCTTCGGCCAGCCGCTGCAGCACGGCATGGTCACTGACGTCGTCGCCATCGGTGAAATACGCGCGCAGCAGGACCTGCTTCAGCGGTACGTGCTTGCGCTCAAGCTCCGCCCAGTGCAGAAGCCGGTGTGCGTCGAAGGTGTTGTAGACGCGGCTATTACGATCCATGCGGAAGGTCACGCCCAGCGGCGCGCCGCGCGCGCGGATGTTTTCACGATTGACGTCGATCTGCTCGGCCGTGCTGCCGTACTTGCGCATCAGGTGCTCGGTGGAATTTTCGCCTTCGCGCGGCATCTGTGGATTCAGCTCGAACGGCTGGAAGTGAATGTCGGCCGCCACCTCACCGCCGAGGTTAGCCAGCGCCTGGCGCAGCGAGGCCAGCCCGATCGCGCACCACGGACACGACACGTCGGAGACGAAATCGATCTTGATCGGAACGGGCTTGACGGGCGCCGGCTTGGCGGCGGCGATGTTGGCGGGATTGGTCACAGGAATACCTCGGCGCATGCTTGAAACCCTCATATAGGGACGCGGGCCGCCGCAATCAATTCCGCGAGAACGATCAGCGGCTCAACGCGAGGTGATGCTCAGCGCGACTGCTTCAGCGACCTTGATGCCGTCGACAGCCGCGGAAAGGATACCGCCGGCATAGCCCGCTCCTTCGCCAGCGGGATAGAGGCCGCGCGTATTGAGGCTTTGAAAACTGTCGTCGCGCTTGATGCGCACCGGCGATGAGGTGCGCGTTTCCACGCCCGTCAGTACCGCGTCGTGCAGGGCGAAGCCTTTGATTTGCCTATCGAACGCCGGCAGCGCTTCGCGAATCGCTTCGATCGCATACGCCGGCAGCGCGGTTTCGAGGCTGCCCAGCGTGACGCCCGGCTTGAACGAGGGTTCGACATCGCCGAATTCGCGCGAGGGCTGTGCGGCAATAAAGTCGCCAACCAGTTGACCGGGCGCATTGTAGTTTTGGCCGCCCAGCACGTAAGCGTGACTCTCCAGCGCCCGCTGCAGCGCGATGCCGGCCAGCGGGTGGATATGCGCGTCGGTGGATGCCGGATCAAACGGTACGAAGTCCGCCGGCTCGATGCCCACCACGATGGCCGCGTTGGCGTTGCGCTCGTTGCGAGAGTACTGGCTCATGCCGTTGGTCACCACGCGGCCGGGTTCCGACATCGCGGCCACCACGGTGCCGCCGGGGCACATGCAGAAGCTGTAGACCGAACGGCCCTTGCCGGCGTGATGACCCGTGACGTGATGCACCAGCTTGTAATCGGCGGCGCCGAGCAGCGGATGGCCGGCCTGCGCACCGAAGCGCGCGCGGTCGATGATCGACTGCGGATGCTCGACCCGAAAGCCGATCGAGAACGGCTTGGCTTCCAGGTAGACGTTGCGTTTGTGCAGCATCTCGAAGGTGTCGCGCGCGCTGTGGCCGATCGCCAGCACCACGTGATCGGCGAGGATTTCTTCGCCGCCTTCCAGGCTCACGCCGTGCAGCTGGCGCGTGCCATCGGCACTGATGTCGATCAGCAGATCGTCGACGCGGCTGCCGAAGCGGATCTCGCCGCCGAGCGCCTCGATCGTGGCGCGCATGTTCTCCACCATCGTCACCAGGCGAAAGGTGCCGATATGCGGCTTGCTGACGTAGAGAATTTCTGCCGGCGCGCCGGCCTTGACGAACTCGGTGAGCACCTTGCGGCCGTGGTGCATCGGATCGCGGATCTGGCTCCACAGCTTGCCATCGGAAAACGTGCCGGCACCGCCCTCACCGAACTGCACGTTGGACTCGGGATGCAGATTGCGCTTGCGCCAAAGGTCCCAGGTGTCCTTGGTGCGTTCGCGCACGGCCTTGCCGCGGTCCAGGATGATCGGGCGAAAGCCCATCTGCGCCAGGATCAGACCCGCGAACAGGCCACAGGGCCCCGTGCCGATGACGATCGGCCGCCGCGGCAGCGCGGTCGGTGCCTGCGCGACAAAGCGGTAGCCCGTGTCCGGCGTGGGCCCGATGTTTTTATCATCGGCAAACTGCTGGAGCAGTTCGGCTTCGCGCGGCGTGTCCACATCCAGCGCGTAGATCAGCAAAATCGCGCCACGCTTGCGCGCGTCGTAGCTGCGCTTCGCCACCGTGAAGCTCAACGATTCTTTCGGGCCAAGCTTCAGCCGCGCGCGGATCGCCTTGGGCAACGCTTCGTCGGCGTGGTCCAGCGGCAGCTTGAGGTCGGTGATTCGCAGCATGGGGCGGGATAGAGTCGATCGAAGCGGCTGAGCAGCGAAGCTCGGTCGAGTATTGTCGATGCGATCGTGCGGACGAACAAGGCGTCGATTGGCGGTCGGTTCGCCCAGCACCGTGCGTGCACACAACGAGCGGCGGTTGGTTCGCCGAACGGTTGATGGTCCGACGCGCAGACGGATGCGACGCATGCGCCCGGACAGGACGCCACCGCGGCGCTCGGTTGCCCTGCTGCGTCAGCTCACGCGACCAGCATGGTCAGAAATTGCTCACCGGTGGCCTTGGGATGCAGCAGCAGATAGCGTGTGCCGACCTTGCTGTGGCGGCGCGCGGCGGCCCGGCACTGCAGTCCGTCGCAGGTCGATGCGACCAGCGGCGTGTCCGAATCAGCCTTCCATGGGCGACGGCTGATCTGGCCGTGCTGCGGCCCGCCGACGATGATGTACTCGATATTTTCCATAACTGCGTGCTCGCTGAGAGTGGAACCGACCGGCTCCCCACAGGCAATGCAGGGGTCGAGCCAGCGGCTCAGCGCAAAGAGTCGAGCCCATCACAGTTCGGCAAGTTGCGTGGCGACGGC